>CALKZN010000001.1 GCA_938002995.1 uncultured Arenicellaceae bacterium
GATACTTAAACTATCCTACCTAATTAAATTATTCTATTAAAAAGTATCATCTTGAATTAATTTAGTGAGACTCTCATTTATTTTTTTAATGGTTGTGGTAGTTTGGGTTGAAATATAATATTAATTGAAATAACCGAAGGAGAAAATGATGGCTAATAAAATTGTACGCGAGATTATGCGGTCAACCAATATTTGTCTTAACCCAAAAATGAGTATAGATTTGGTCAGTAGCCATTTAACAAAATATCATTTACCTGGCGCTCCTGTGATTGATGAAAGCAATAACCCAATCGGCTTTGTATCTGAATACGATTGTTTAAAACAATTAATGCAAAGTAGCTATTATTGCGATAATACTGCACTTGCAGAAGATGTCATGTCAAAAAAGGTTATTACTACTTCGCCAGAAATGACATTGATTGATGTTGCTTCACAAATGAATGAGAACAAACTCAACGTTGCTCCCGTAATTGAAAATGGCAAAATCATTGGCGTCATTCTGCGCGGTGACATCATGCGTGAACTAGTAAAAGACCTACAAGAATGCAAAATTCCTGTTTAACGCTAAACACTTAAAATAACTCAATAATATTCAACATTCATCACATAAATTTGATGAATGTTTGTATTAATGTGTCCAAGATCAAGTGACACATGATAAAAATATCTCACCTATTAAAAAGGGAATTAAATTCCAAATATTTGCTGACACTCTGTAACTTAAGCCAAATAGTCCCATATGAATAATTCAGCGGCCTTCACCCAAGGCTCAACCTTAAAACATGTGGTCATCATGACCTCAACCACTTCAATAGGTCTGATGACTTTGTTTCTCGTCGACCTAGTGGATATGTTCTTCCTCAGCTTACTGGGAGAGATTGAACTAGCAGCCGCTGTTGGCTATGCAGGAACAATTTTATTTTTCACCACCTCCGTCAGTATAGGCATCGCAATTGCAACAGGCGCTTTAGTCTCAAGATCGATCGGTGAAAAAAATATTGATAAAACCAAGAGTTATGCCGTCAATGTGATGTGTTTTGGTGCACTCGTAGCTTTGCTTATCTCTAGTCTTATTTGGTTCAACATACCATTTCTACTAGATTTATTAGGTGCTAACGCAGCAAGCAAACAATTCGCCATCGATTATCTACAAATAATCATTCCTAGTATGGCGATTCTCACAGTTGCTATGAGCGCATCAGGAACATTACGTGCCATTGGTGATGCAAAACGAGCAATGCTCGCAACTATGATCGGTGGCTTAGTCAACCTTGTCTTAGATCCCATTTTCATCTTTGGTTTAGAGCTTGGCGTAAAAGGCGCCGCTTATGCATCCGTTGTTTCACGTTTCGCTGTGATTGGTTTTGCGCTCTACTATTGCATTAATGTTCATAAGCTTATCAACAGATTTAATATTTCAAAATTCTTCCAAGACTTACCCAGTATAACCAAAATTGCCATACCAGCTATGTTGACCAACATTGCCACACCCATAGGCAATGCCTATGTAATAGCAACCATTGCCAACTTTGGAGACAGTGCCGTTGCAGGCATGTCGATCATTGGCCGTTTAACGCCGGTGGCATTCGGGACAATATTTGCCTTGTCCGGCGCTGTGGGCCCGATCATTGGACAAAATTATGGCGCCAACCAAAGAAATAGAGTGAGATCAACTGTCATTGATGGCATCAAGTTTTCCATTATTTTCGTTGGCTTTGTTAGCCTAATTTTATTTTTGACTCAAGACTGGATTATCTCAACTTTCAAAGCTTCCGGAGATGCCGCCGCACTAATTGCTTTATTTTGCACCTGGGTTGCAGCCACTTTTCTTTTTAATGGCTTCTTATTTATCGCTAATGCGGCCTTTAATAACTTGGGCTATCCGCACTACTCCACAATATTCAACTTTCTCAAAGCGACTGTCGGCACAATTCCATTTGTTTTTATCGGCGCTCAATTTGCCAATCAATCAGGCGCAATCATCGGACAAGGCATTGGCGCGGTTATCATCGGCTGCATCGCGCTCTATCTGTGTTTTCGTGTTATCAATCGAATTGAAAATATGGATGATAAACCTCTACAAAAAACTACATTCCATTTACGCTTTCCCCGCTGGCCTTTTTCAAATACGCGCGGCTAGCCAAAACAAACATCATCAAAGCATCACAGAGCCACCATTGCTATCAATGCATGCACCATTCATATATGAGGCCGCATCGCTAAGCATAAATGCCACGACTCGTGCTTGCTCCTCCGTTTCTGCCAAACGCCCTAAACCAATTCGTTTCTCTAAGTCTTCAACTTCTTGAGCCGTTAAGTTGTCATGAATCATTGCCGTATTTGTAGCGCCTGGGCAAAAAGCATTAACTCTAATGCCATCAGTACATAACTCCCGTGCCATGTGTCGAGACAAGCCGACTACAGCATGTTTAGATGTCGCATAATGAGCTCCACCAATCAAGCTCATTGAACGCCCCGCCACAGAAGCAATATTCACAATGCGTCCGCTCTTTTGCTTAAGCATTTCAGCCACTACCATTTGATTGCACAAAAACAAACCACGGATATTCGTATCCATCACTTCATCCCATTCTTCTATGGCAATATCAACAAACGGCGTTCGATAAAGAACACCCGCACTTGTTACCAGCAAATCAATTTTTCCATATGCTGAGAGAGTTGAATGTATAACTTACTCAATATCATTCTTTTTTGAAACATCAGCCACAATAGAAAGTGGATTACTGCTTGAAGACTTACTACAAGAAATGACTGTCGAAGCCAGATTCTTCTCATCACGATCAACCAACATCAATTCAGCACCCGCAGCAGCCAAAAGTTCACTCACTGCCCGTCCAATTCCATTCGCCGCACCCGTCACAACGCAAGATTTACCCCTAAAATCCCAACTACAATCGATCATTCATGAACCTGTTTTTATTTTTTTGATAGATGATCAATACTACCTTACAGAGAACTGCATCACAAAAATAACGCCTCTATGCAGAGCATAGGCATAGTCAGAATCAGGTTAGTTATAGCAATTATTTATCCAGAATAGACATTCGAATCCATTGCCTGTTCTCGCTTTATTAATTCTCCTCCCACTAGAACCAGACAGTAACAAGGCTGCGTTCTTCTTCAAAACACATGTAATCTGCGTCCGGTACGTCATAAATAAGCCATTCGCTTTTTATATTATTTTTCATTGAAAATATTTTTGCTTGAACGTTCTTCGCTCCTTTTATGTTCACAAGAGGAATAATAACTTCCATAGCCGAAGTCCAACCATAGGTACATTGCGTCGCCGAATTTGATAGTGCTTGGCTTACAAAGCCTAAATAGTAGGACAGTAACTGAATGAAGTCATCATTAGATTTTGATGAGATATATTGTTGCACTATTTCCGAAAATTCATTTAAGGCTTTGATTTTTTTCTTTTTAAACCTTAGTTTTGTTAGCATTACTAAATCTTGGTCAGCATAAGTGTCAATAAATTTTATTTCTGGAGCATTGCTGGTATCTCTAGCGAGAAATTTTTTCAGGCTATCCATATCTGAAAAATGGGTAAGTTTATTTTCAACTAAGCACGCATAACCGTATGAACCAACCTGATCCCAGTAAATACTCGCAATTGGAAGTATGGATGAAGCCTCACTTATTTTTGAGAGACATTTTTCCAGACCACAGGTTACATCTTGACCATCAAATTCGATAAAGGTATTTCGTTCCTCATCGTCTCCATCATCATTCTTGCCATAAGAAATATTGAATACTTCTTCTCCACAGTCCAAGTAAGTTTCTTTTAAATAATTCACAAGTCCGTTTAACAATGATTCTTGGCCCTCAAGAGAGAATTCTATTAAACAGTTATTTTGGCTCATTTATATACTCTTATGCTGTTAATGTTTTTAGTTTTAAGCTGCGATAACTTGATATTTAGCTACTCACTAGCCCATACATATTCATCCCCTGATTCTTGTATGAAATTCACTAAGTTACCGTAAAGATCGGGGTAAGGAACAGCAGCTTCAAACTCTTGCCTAAATATTTTAAGTTCTTGAGGCTTTGCAATTATCACATCACTAAGACCTTCTTCTATTTCATCCTCACTCAGTATGCCATTAACGCGTGCTATAAAACGACGCAATACCATTTGTCTAAATAGATATCCCGAATATTCACCATCTTGCTTGCGATGTCTTTCATCGAAAAGAGTTGTTGAATAAATCTCTTTACTCGAAAACGGTACTGTAGACATGAAGTAATCACGTAAAGGAAGAACCCTTCTCGGATCCACCAAAAGATCAGAGTTCATATCAAAAAGACAGTCCATAAAACCTCTGAGCAGGGTTGCCATTATCCAGTCGGGGTCTAACGAGATAACTGGCCTCCACTTCTCAGTGCCGAACGCTAGCGGGAACATCTTTTCTCTCTCGAAAGTGCCCCCAAACATCCATTTAAACATCTCGGGGTACAATTTTCTTGGAATAAAGAGCTCATGAAATGTAGAAAAACAACTATTAACCCAGCGGGAAAACAACTCCTCCTTTGTAGCATCTTTAGGTAAATGAGTAGAGCTATACTTTTCAGGATTTGAAAGTAAATCACTCCAGA
>CALKZN010000002.1 GCA_938002995.1 uncultured Arenicellaceae bacterium
TTGGGCAATAGGCTATGCATTTTTGTTTGGTGAAAATCTGAGTGGTTTTATAGGGACATCAAAATTCTTTTTGCAAGGTTTAAGCGATGGTGACTATGCGTTTGTGCTCTACCAAATGATGTTTGCCGCAACTGCAGTCACTATCACCAGTGGCGCAATGGCTGAACGTACCCAATTCTTTGGGTATTTAGTGAGTGCTGTCATCATTACTGGATTTATCTATCCAATTGCTGCCAGTTGGATATGGAGTGGTGTGCATGGCGGCCAAGGCTGGCTTGCAAAACTAGGTTTTGTTGATTTTGCAGGTAGTACTGCAGTGCACAGTGTCGGTGGTTGGGTTGCACTTGCTGGTGTGATTATTGTTGGCGCTAGAACTGGGCGTTTTGACGAAAATGGTAAGCCATCATCGATTCTAGGTCACAACATTGGGTATGTTGCCTTTGGTGGCATGATTTTATGGGTCGGTTGGTTTGGGTTTAATGGTGGGAGTATTGCTTCAGCCGATGCTTCAATCGGACGCGTTTTATTGATCACGCATATGGGTGCTGCAGGTGGTATTTGCGGCATTGTATTTATTCAGAAATTATTAAAACAACCTATCTTATTAGTGACTTCAATCAATGGTGCATTGGGAGGCTTGGTATCGATCACCGCTGGTGCTGCAACCATGGATCCAGCTTATGCTCTGGTGGTTGGTTTTATTGGTGGTCTTGTTGTTTATTTTGGTGAAAGACTGTTATTGAGATTGAAGGTTGACGATGTGGTTGGTGCTATTCCTGTGCATGCTTTTGCAGGTGTTTGGGGCACCTTGGCAGCGGGTATATTTTATGCAGGCGACTTATTTTCTTTTCAACGAATTATGATTCAGTTCATAGGTATTGGAGCGATTGCAATGTGGTCACTCATTACTGCTTTCACGGTTTATTTTATCATCGATAAAATATTTGGCCTACGAGTTGAACGACGAGCGGAAAGACGTGGCTTAGATTACTCTGAGCACTATGAAGTCGCTTATCCAGAGTTTACAGACGTTGTGACTCATCATGAGAAAACCGCGTCTTCAGGTGTCGCAAGATAATTTAATTTACAAATGGATGGGAGTCATGGATATTGTAAATTTAAAAATACTAGGCATTTATTATTCAGTACAAAAACTGCTGTCTGATAATCTCGCAAGCCCAATGGCTCTCGACATTAAGCCTATTATAGGTATGGATAAAGATGACTTTGGAGCACTGACTGAAAAAGTGATTAGTCATCTTAGAAAATCGCCAAAACCAGAAAAAATGAATGCCTTTATTAAAAGTTTATTTCGTAAAATTGATATAGGTGAAATTAAACCTGAAAGGTATCTGGGGCACAATTTTTCTGCAGACGATACTATTAAGCAGATGCAAATGCATGATAGTTTTATGACCCTCTATGACGCCTTTTTCAATCAGTTTTCTCAATCAACTAAGGTTGTTGGTTCGATTCGAAATGATACTTTATCGAATATTAAGCAATTGAACATTGAAAAAGATGAATATTGGATGTTCAAAAAAATGATGATTAATCAGGAACAACGTTCACCAATCACCTTAGAATTAGAAGTTTTACGTGATGTGGTGGATGTGATGTATGAAGCGGCATGTACGTATCATGGACCCGCATTGGCAGATAAATTTCTTTCTCAAGCTGTAAAAGAATCTTCACGATTGTTTCCAGCTTATCGTGCCGATAATTTTCTATAAATAAGTATATTTTACCCGCCCAAGTTTGTAAGGATTCAAGCTTGCTTTTTTGTCAATTGATAAGAGCTAGTGATTAGAACGTTTACTTATTTTTAGCATACTATTTTTGTACTCAGGGAATACTATTTGTCTCTTTACTAATTACTATATCAAGCTGATTGTTACGAATTTTTTTTGCTATATATTTATAAAACTCATTATCGATAGTGGGTTTTATAAATAACGCTAGATTAATCATTGTTACGGAAAGTATTGCACTTTCATTCTAGAAATAGAACAGGGATGACAAAGGTTAGTCTTAACAATCTTTGGGGTTGGAAAATGGATAATAGTAATATTAAGCTGTTGAGTGTCTATTACTCGACAGAAAAACTTCTAAAAGACGACTTAGCATCGCCGTTGATGAGCGCTATACGTCCGGTTATTAATGTACAAGAACACAGTTATAGCTTAATTGTTGAAAAGGCACTGCCGAACTTGATAGATAAAGTCAGTGCTAAAAAGCTGTTGCTTTATTTGAATGATAGATTCTCTAAAATTGATTCTGGAGAGATCAAACCTTTTAAATTTGTGGGCTTTGAATTAAATGCTGATGAAATTGTTGAGCAAGTAAAAATACATGATACTTTCAGCTTGGTGTATAAATATTTTTTCAAAGAACTATTAATATTGCGATATGAGCATGTCGATACTGTTCGTGGATATGTGAATGCTGAGCTTGCAGCCTTGAATGAGCACTTAAATACTCGAGAAATGAAGATGTTGAGAAAAGTAATATCACATCAAAAATCAAGATCACCCTTGTCGTTGGACTTGGATATATTGCTTGAAATCATTGACACAATTCATGAAGTTTCGGCGACAGTATGTGGGCCTACAATTGCTGATTTGGCCTTATCCAGAGCGGTGATGAAAACTGGGCGGTCGACATCTGCATTCGACGCTACGATTTTTTTATAAAGACTGTTTCTAAAATATAAGTCTAAAAGAACTTAATATGGGTTTTTAGGCCATCACTGAACGGCCACCATCAATCGCTATAATTTGACCGTTGATATAAGGGGCATTAGTTAATAAAAACCGAATGGCTTTTGCGATGTCTGCAGGTTCTCCAAGCGTGTTCATCGGAATACGCTTGAGTAGTTCTTGCTGAGTATCAACACCGCCATCATTTTCTGGCCATAGAATAGCGCCAGGAGCAATGCCGTTGACTCTGACTTTGCCTTGCAAGTCGCGTGCTAGTGACTTGGTCAGCATTTGTAAGCCAGCTTTTGCTGCACAATAAATCGGGTGCTCGGCTAATGGCCTGTCTGCATAAATATCAATAATGTTAATAATTACGCCTTGATTTTTCTTAAGTTCAGGAATGGCATGTTTGCTTAAAAACAGTGGCGCTTTTAAGTTGCTAGACATCAAATCTTGCCAGTGTTCTTCCGTTATTGATTCTATCGGTGTCGGATAAAAGCTCGAGGCATTATTGATAAGTACATCCAATCGACCGAATCGCTCGATAGCTTGTTCAATAATGCGGACATAAACACTTTCATCACTGAAGTCTCCGCCTATACAGTGACAACTATCTTCACGCAATTCATTGAGCTGGGCACACAACTCCTCGGCCTCTTTTGCTGAATGGCGATAGTGGATTGCAATAGCATAGTTTTCTTTGTGTAAGGTTTTTGCGATTTCAGCACCGACACGCCGTGCGCCGCCAGTGATTAATACGACTTTTTGATGTTGTTCCATGATATGTGATGAGTTGAACGTTTAATTTTAGGTTTTAACCGTTTGATATTAGAATTAGTTTAAATGGTAAATAAACACAGGTAGTATAGCCTGCACTTGTCATCTTAGTGCCAATTCTATGGAAACACTTCACGCTATCATTCTTGCCATTGTTCAGGGAATTACCGAATTTTTGCCGGTTTCAAGTTCTGCGCATTTAATTATAGTGCCTAAGTTATTTGGTTGGCCAGACCAAGGTTTGGCATTTGATGTTGCTGTGCATGTAGGTACTTTATTGGCAGTAGTCGTATTTTTACGACGCGAAATTAACGCGATCATTCCTGCGTGGATGCTTGGGTTTAAAAACTTCCAATGGGATGCATGGGGCAAACTTGGTTGGTGGGTAATTTTAGCAACAATCCCTGTAGGCTTGGCCGGATTATTCGGTAAAAGTTGGATTGAAAGTCATTTCCGCGAACCATGGGTGATTGCAGCAGCGACTTTGTTTTTTGGGCTATTGTTAGGCTATACGGATAGAAATGCGGGGGAAAATCAGCGTAGTTTGACGATGATGACCTTATCGCATGCCTTGATCTTTATTGGTCTCGCCCAAGCATTTGCTCTGATTCCAGGAACATCACGTTCAGGGGTGACAATGACCGCAGCATTGATGTTAGGTTATCAACGTACCGCAGCAGCAAAGTTTTCATTTTTATTAGCAGTACCAACCATTGCCTTAGGTGGTTTGCTTGCAGGAAAGGATCTATTAGATAACAGCGTATCAGTTGAATGGGCACCAATTTTAATCGGTATCGCTGTTTCAGCGGTGTTCGCTTTGTTGTGTATGCAGTGGTTTATGCGACTAATAGAAACATTCGGTATGAAGCCTTTTGTGTATTATCGAATTTTATTAGCGATTGTGATTGTGTTGGTATTCTATCTTTGATCAAATCGCGCCTTTCAATGTAAATTGATAAAAACCAACAGACTGTAATCTCACAAATCGAAACCTGTAAAATTTTATTATGTCAGTCACAGATCAAATGAATAATGACTTAGCACAAAGGTTCTCTTTTGATGAACTAGATGCTCGAGGTTGCTATGTATCCTTGAACGAATCAATCGTTGATATTCAAGCTACTCACCATTACCCTGAGCCGTTGGCTAAATTGCTCAATGAGTTCGCGGTCAGTGCAGTTTTGATGCGTGATTCAGTAAAGTTGAACGGTAGTTTGACTATTCAATACCGAGCAGGTACTAATTCGCAAGGGGGGGTTAGTATGATTATTGCCGACTGTTCTCATGAATATGGCGTGCGAGCAATCTGTGAATTTGACGCAGAAGCTTTGCCAGCAAATACTGACACTTTAGATTTAAGAACAATCGGCGCTGAAGCAACTCTGACAATTACGATTTCTCCTTTAGAGGGCCGTCGATATCAAGGTATCGTTGCAATTGATTCTTCATCGTTGACTGAATGTTTGCAAGACTATTTTTTGCGTTCAGAACAATTGCCGAGTCGATTTGAAATTGTTGCTGATGTTGATCACGCTGTGGGTATTTCAATTCATGCGATGCCTGAACAAGACTCTGAAATAGTTGCTACCTTAAAAGATGATTGGAAACGATTGAATTTTTTGCTGGATACCTTAACGGAGCGCGAAATGCATGAGCTGGATGCCCACACCTTGTTGACACGTTTATTCCATGAAGAGCAATGCCGCATATTTGAAGAAAAAGCGGTTAAGTTTTCCTGTGATTGTTCACGTGAACGTAGTGAAAATGCACTCAAAAGTTTAGGCACTGAAGAAATTAATGCCTTGATAGCAGAACAAGAAGTGGTCACGATTGACTGCCACTTTTGTTTTCAACGCTATGAATTTGACCAACAAGACTTAGAGGGCTTGTTGGGCTAAGTACTTCTAACAAGCCTGAACTTTTAAACTAAACCTATAGGTTGAAAGTTAAGGCTGTTTAACGTCAAACAGACTCTTAGAATGATAGTTAGGCACGCGATAGGTTTGCAAAACGGAATCCCGAGTTTGTAGAGCAAGTTGATGGTCTAGCACCATACGAAAACCTGTTTTATCTTTGATCACAACAAATTGTTCTTGGTTGTTATGAATTTTATCGACAAATTGTTTGAAGTTTTGAACAGGCTCATCATTGATGCTATCGATAATCCATGAACTCCAAGAGTGATAACCAAGGTTCACTTCAGCTGGCAGTACTTGCAAGGCAATGACTGTTTCTTGACGATCTTTAGTTGCCGGTTCACTGCGATAAAGAAGGAAATCTAAGGGTGCATTTTTGCGCCAATCTGAACCCCAACGTTTGATCAAGTTCATATTTAATGGCACAAAAACAACTCCGCCATAGATGTAATAATCAGGTAGTTCGCTGAAGGTTTCATCACGCGCTAAAGTTGGATTTTGCAATTTGTTTTTGCCAGATATTTCTACAGAAAGCTCTTTACCATCTCGAAGGAAAGTTAATTTAGCTGGGTCATCATAAGCGTGTTGATCTAAAGCATATTTAAAGTGGGTGCGTTGTTTGTTGCGAAATACAATGGTTTTATCATCGGCAATTTTAAAGTTGTCAACTTTTAGCAAAACATCTCCTGGCTGTAAAATACCGTCTGAAGATCCACCTTCAGATACTTGTGTTACTAAAACACCTGTTTGATCAGCTTTCATATTGTGAAAAGCTTTTAAAGCCGGGTTTTCCATCGACTGAACAGCAACTTGAATCTCTAAAAAACCATCATAGCTACCATCATTAATGTCATCGAGGACATGATTAATGATAGACGGAGGAATGAAGTAACCTTGATTTTCAGTTGCTTTGCCAAAATTGCCTTGCATGACAACACCGACAATTTTTCCGTCAACGATAATAGGTCCGCCACTGTTTCCAGGGTTAATAGCAGCATCAATTTGACCTGCTAGAAAGAAACCATTGCTGTGCGCATATGATTGATGCTCAACGCGCGATAAAACACCTTTGGTGATGCTTAATGTTTTGCCGCCGCGAGGAAAGCCATACGCTTCAACAGTTGTTTGGGTTTCGGGTAATTTACCGATTGAAAGTGGTTTAGAGTCCTTGAAAAAATCAGGGTTTTCAACGCGCAAAATAGCTAAATCTGTTTCATTAGAAGCGAACTCAACAAATGCGCGATATTTTTTTGATCCACCTTGGCGTTGAATTTGAATAAAGCTGGCGTTGGCGATAACATGTGCATTTGTCAGAATACGTTGGTTAGCAATGATTGAGCCTGAGCCACCACTTTGGCCGCTGCCGAGCATGGCCCAAGGCGTGAAGTAATCCGCAGCACTGCTAGTGGTGTATATTTTCACAACAGCTTGGCTGACCTTTTCAGATTTTGGACTTGGAGTGTTCGTTTGAGTTTGTGCTATAGCTGCATTGTTGATGCTCATGCTTGCTGCTGCGAGCAGCAAAACTACTAACAAGTTTTTTCGCATAGTGTTAACCATTTTTAAGTGATATCTTCAAAACAGATGACCGAAGCTTTGTATACTTCATCCCATCAAAAATTAATTTAGTGAGGCCAAGTATGCCAGTAATCCGTGAAGCGATGATAAAATTAACTTCTTTTATTTTTTTTGCAATTTTTGTGATCATTGGAGCCACTGCGACTGCCGCAGATAAGGCTGAGCCATCGACTGCAAATGATAGAAATGAGGTAGTGCTAGAAACTAATAAAGGCATTATTGTGCTTGTCTTAGATGAAAAATCTGCACCAAAGACTGTTGCAAACTTTAAAAAATATGTTGAAACAGGTTTTTATGAAAATACTATTTTTCATCGAATAATTCCTGGTTTTATGATTCAAGGTGGCGGTTTTAGCTCAGACTTGAAACGTAAACAAACGCAAGCTCCAATTAAAAATGAAGCGGATAATGGTTTGCAAAATACGGTAGGTACGATTGCCATGGCAAGAACCAATGATCCTCACTCGGCAACCAGCCAATTTTTTATCAACGTCAATGATAATGTTCCTTTGAACTTCACAGAAAAATCGCGACAAGGCTGGGGTTATACTGTCTTTGGTAAAGTAATAGAAGGGCTTGATTTGGTGATGAGTATTAGCCAACAAGCCACACAGGCAAAACGACCTCATGCAAATTTGCCAATTGATACTGTTGTGATTCAAAAGGCTTATTTTAGATAAGCTGTATAGATAAAATAGTGAGGGTATGAATGGAAGCAATATTTGATCTATTGAATGTTATTGCTAAAGGTGTTGGCTATGTCATTGCGGGATTTGTCGGACTGATAATCTTGGCTATTATTTTTGGCAAGAAAGTTGAAAGTCGTTATGATTTGGAAGCTGAATTTCAGGACGATAGTGGTAAGGAATTTGCCGAATTCGACATCAAATTATGGCGCTATGCAAAAGAAGCGGGCGAGTACCAGCTTAAAGCTTCATTCAGGTGGAGTGATGCTCGATTATCAATGGGCGATAAGGTGTCTGTGTATTTGAATGAAACCTTGATATTGGAAGGTGTTGTTGAAACGGCATCATCGATTCGATTGTCTAGTAAGCATATACAAAATAGCCCAGAAAATGCAAAAAAAGGCGATGAATGTCGTGTGTTATTGAATGGCAAATTAGCGCTCAAACAATCAGTTTTGGATGACTAGTTAATGACTTTTTTATGTTATTGAATACTTTAAAAGTCATCTGTTTTATTTTTTCGACGCTTATAGTGCTGTTCCTTATCGCCTCATCATATTTCTATCTCACTAAAACACCTTCTAATAACAGACAATGGGAAGTTGGGCAGCAACAATTACAACGGATTTCTATTGATTCAGATTCTGGGCTAGTTAATATCAAAGACTTGCGTGACTTTGATTGGCTCAGTGAAACTACGCAAGAGAATTATCGTGATGAAACGTTCGCCCTCGGCGATATTGAATCCATCGATGTTGGAGTGTCTCACTTTTCTGCAAATGAAAGCATTGCTCATGTTTTTATTATCTTTGTGGTCAAAGGAAGAGAAGATATTGGCTTATCCGTTGAGGCAAGAAGGTCGGTAGGTGAAGACTATACGATTACGGGTGGGCTCACATTTTCCTATGATCTCGCATATTTTATTACTAGCAAACGAGACTTGCTTTCTATCAGAGAGCAACGCGGTGAGAGGGTTTATTTGTTTCCTACTACGGCGACGCCATTACTTTCTCAGCAGTTATTTCAACAGTTGGCTGAGCGGGTCAATCAACTTGCTGAAACGCCAGAGTTCTATCATATCTTGTTTAAAAATTGTGCGACTCAAGTGGTTTCTGAGGTTGAAAAAATCACCAAATTGTCTTTTCCTTTTTATGAAAAAACCTTTGCTCCGGGATTTTCAGGAAAAGTATTGTTTGATATGCAGTTGATAAAAACCGAAGCCAGCAACTTTTCTCAAGTAAAAGAAGACTTTTTAGTCACCTTCTAAGGTGTCAAAGAAAGTACGGATTATTTGGAGAAGGTCTTTCGTACTTGTTTGATTGCCTGAACTCTAGCGCGTGTAATCGCTTCTTTAATTTCTTGTCCAGAACCTGCTTTTTTAGCAATTTCTCCGCTGTTAACAGAATTTGCCGCTTCAACTAATTGTTGAAACTGTTGGGTTTGTGGGTAGTGACGATTTTCCAATCCAGTACGGCCTCGGGCATCAGCTTCACATACTTGTGCAAAATGCAGCGCGCGTTCTGCATTACGTAAACTGCCTGTAGCTTCTAACATCTTAAGAATTGTGGAATCTTTGAGCTCATTCAAACGATGCATGTGCAAATGGTATTCACTGATAACAGAGGCTAAGTCACGAAATTTACTAGGCACTCGCAGGCGATCACAGAGAGCTTTGATGACTGGAACGCCAAGCTGCTCATGGGCATTATGAGCGGGCCATTTGTCAGCAGGTGTTTTTGCTTTGCCAAGATCGTGCAGCAAAGCGGCAAAACGCACCATCGGTTCTTTAGAAATTTTAGCTGCCTGTTCTATTACCATTAGAGTATGAATGCCTGTGTCTATTTCTGGGTGATATTCTTTGCGTTGTGGAATGCCAAATAGCACGTCAATTTCCGGTAGAATTTTCTCAAGAGCGCCACAATCTCTCAATACAGAGATAAATAACCAAGGTTGATCAGTTTTTAATGCCTTATGGAATTCTCCCCAAACGCGCTCAGCAACAAGTGAATCAACTTCACCATTGTCGACCATGGTTTTCATAAGCTCTTGAGTGTCATCCGCAATCTGAAAGTTAAAGCGTGCTGCAAATCTTGCAACACGGAGGATTCTTACCGGGTCTTCAATAAATGCATCAGATACGTGGCGTAATATGCCCGCTTGAAGATCGGCTTGACCATTAAATGGGTCAATAATGTCACCATTTGATGCTTGCGCGATTGCATTGATTGTCAGGTCACGACGGGCAAGGTCATCTTCTAGTGTGATAACTGGAGAGGTGTTAAATGCGAAACCTTGATAGCCCTTTGCAGTTTTTCGTTCAGTTCGCGCCAATGCGTATTCTTCTCCCGATTGAGGCTTGATGAACACCGGAAAATCTTTGCCGACAGGTTTGTAACCAAGTTTAACCATTTCTTCTGGCGTTGAGCCGACAACAACCCAATCACGATCAACGACTTCTAAGTTGAGAAGTTGATCTCTGACTGCACCGCCGACTAGGTATGTTTTCATGATTGAAATTGAATGTTTGTTTACTCTTAAGAGATTATTGCTCAAATACCGTATTTTTCTCGATAAGCCAGCATGTTTGGTAAATGTTGTGCATATTCAGGATTACTATCAGCTTGTTCTTCAAGGAAGGCTATTAGATGTTCCATTTTTGCAATGGCGACAACAGGAATGCCATAGTCTTTTTCAACTTGTTGAATGGCTGAATAAGGCAAAATCTCATCGCCTTGTTGACCTCGTTCTTGACGATCAAGTGCGAGAAATACGCAAGCGGCTTCAGCGTTATCAGAACCAGCAGTATTAATTGAATTGATTAGATCAAAAGATTCACGAATAGCAGTGCCAGCTGTAATCACATCATCAATGATGGCGACCTTACCCACTAAGGGTGAACCAACAGTAACTCCACCTTCGCCGTGATTTTTCTTTTCTTTGCGATTGTAGGCATAAGGAACATCATTCGCAGTCAGTTCAGATAATGCCATTGCCGTTCCACAAGATAGGGTAATACCTTTATAAGCAGGGCCGAATAAAACATCGAATGTAATTCCAGATGATTGAATACTTTGTGCAAAAAAACGACTCAACTGCACCATAGATGCGCCAGTATTAAATAACCCGGCATTGAAGAAGTATGGACTAGTACGACCTGATTTAAGAGTGAATTCGCCAAAGCGAAGCACGCCGGTTTTTAAACTAAATTCAATAAAATCTCGTTGATACTGCTGCATATTTTGTTCGTGGTCTGTTTGCTATGTAGTTTGTTTTGGCTATGATACTCTGCATGTGATTTTTACGCTGTTAAATTTTAAATGCAAATTTTTAAACTCACTTCCTTAAATCCAAACGAATAAACCGATGAAAGTTATCTCTATTAATGTAAATGGCATCCGTGCTGCTGGCCGAAAAGGCATGTATGACTGGCTAGAAAAAGTAGATGCAGATGTGATTTGTTTGCAAGAACTCAAAGCCCAACCTGATCAAATTGAAGATGCTCTTTATCACCCTGAAGGCTATCAAACGTATTTTCATTCAGCGGAAAAGAAAGGTTATAGCGGTGTTGGTATTTATTCTAAGCAAATGCCAACAAATGTTAGCGTTGGTTTCGGTGAGTTTTGTGATCATTTAGGTCTAAAGAAACAAGACTGGAAGGATATTGATAGTGAAGGCCGATTTTTATTGGTTGATCTGGATAATGGAATTAGTGTTGCCTCTTTGTATATGCCATCAGGTTCAGCCAAAGAAGAACGTCAGCTGTTTAAATACGACATGATGGAGAAATTTGAACCGGTTCTGAAGGCAATGATTGATTCTGATCGTGAATATATTATTTGTGGTGATTGGAATATCGCGCATAAAAAGGCTGATATCAAAAATTGGCGTGGAAATCAAAAAAATTCAGGCTTTTTACCAGAAGAACGCCAATGGTTTGATTGGGTTTTCGCCGAGTCAGAGAGTGAAATTGAGGGAGATATGCGTGCAGAACAGTTAGGTTTTGTTGATGCATTTCGTCATGTCAATCAAGAGGCTGATGAATATTCATGGTGGTCAAACCGGGGTCAAGCTTGGGCGAATAACACCGGTTGGCGGATTGATTATCATGTCGCAACTCCAGGTTTACGCGACAAAATCATTGCTGGTTCAGAATTCATTTATAAAGAAGAACGGTTCTCTGATCACGCGCCATTGATTGTTGAATACAATATTTAAGTAACGCTAAATGTTTATCGACATATCCCACATCGATTGGCGTTCGTGGCCGCTTAAAAATATTGGTAAATTATTGTTGCTGGGGTTCTCTTCAGGGTTGCCAATTTTATTGATATTTTCAACCTTATCATTATGGCTGCGTGAAGCAGGTGTGGAAAAGTCTGCAGTGACTTATTTTAGCTGGGCGGCTTTAGGTTATTCATTCAAATTTGTTTGGGCTCCGATTGTTGATAAATTACCTCTGCCGATTCTAAGTCGTTTGTTAGGACGTCGCCGAGGGTGGTTGTTGTTGTCACAGTTTGCGGTCATAGGGTCTATTGTCTGGATGGCTAGCGTTGACCCAATATATGGCCTGACGGCTATGGCTGTTGGTGCAGTTGCTTTAGGGTTTTCGTCTGCAACTCAAGACATAGTGATTGATGCTTACCGCATCGAAATTAGTGGAGTTAAACAACAAGCGTTATTGTCATCTTGTTATATTGCTGGCTACCGAGTTGGCATGATAGTCGCAGGCGCGGGCTCTTTATATCTTGCTCAAAAGCTTGGTAGTGATAAAGGCAGTTATTCTTATGTGGCCTGGCAAATGACTTATATTGTTATGGCAATGGTTATGATGATTGGCGTGTTAACGACCTTGTTAATTGCTGAGCCTAAAGAAGCTGCTGAAAAAATTTATCCATACGATACTAATGAGTATGTTCGTTTTTTTGGCTTATTTTTGTTATCTGTTGCAACGCTGATCTTGGTGTTTAGATACTTTCCAAGCATTGAAATAACTTTGGAAGGTTATATGGCAAAAGTGGCATCGTTTGGGTGGGGCACACTCAAAATGTTTAGTGCTTTGTCCTTGGCCTTAACCGTGGCATTTATTGGAGCAAAACTTGGATTGGCGAATAGATCCATGGTGGTTGAAAGTTATGTTTCTCCTATTCAAGACTTTTTCCAGCGCTATGGGAAATTAGCTCTTTGGGTATTGCTGTTAGTAGGCTTTTATCGTGTGTCGGACATTGTTATGGGAATCATTGCTAATGTCTTCTATCAAGACTTGGGTTATAGCAAAATTGAAATCGCCAATATTACTAAAGTCTTTGGCGTGATCATGACCATTTTGGGTAGTTTTGTCGGTGGTTTTTTGGCAATGCGTATTGGCGTGATGAGAGTATTATTGCTGGGCGCTATTCTAGCAGCCACCACTAACTTGCTCTTTATGTGGTTGGCCAATGCTGATCCAACTAAGGCTGCGTTAATGTTGGTGATTGCTGCGGATAATCTAGGTGGAGGGCTTGCAGTTGCTGCCTTTGTAGCATGGTTGTCTAGTTTGACGTCAGTGTCGTTCACAGCAACACAATATGCTATTTTTAGTTCAGTGATGACATTGTTTCCTAAGCTGCTAGGCGGCTATTCCGGAACAATGGTGGAATCAGTAGGCTATGATCAATTCTTTTTGTTTACTGCATGTTTGGGTATTCCCGTGGTGTTTTTGATTTTATTCTTAAATAAAAAGCTCAATAATACAGAGGAATAAACGAGAGTTGATAATGTTTACTTTCAAGCCAACAATGTGAATAATAAAGTGACTCCATAATAATAAAAATATTTTTATTCAGGGATGTTGAAAAAATACAATAATCATTCTTTTTCTAAGACGGTTCATGCATTGATCATTGCAGTGTCTGCAATGGTGATTTTTTTATTGCTTCATTTTTTTTCCACTCATTCTTTTAATCGCATGAGTATAGAAGGCACATTTCCTAAGTCAGGTGTCTTGAAGATCTATTACGCGAAAATGACGCATGGTTTTGACCCAAGATATGCCTTTAATATAGAAGTTAAAGGAAGCGACCAACCGCAAACGATTTATGTGCAATTGCATAATCGGATTTTGCATAAATTGAAATTCGATCTTTCCTCCCTGTCTAGCTCAAAACTATCAGCATCAAAACCAGTTACTATAAAAAAAATAACCCTGGAGGGCTTTTTCCAAGCAAAGCAAACAGATATTGATTTATCCGCTGTTAATTTATCTGAAGAAGTAAGTGCAGGTATAAGCCTTGATCAGACTGAGTTGGTCATCACTGGTAGTGCACCAGAAATAGAGGTAGTTTCAATTAAGGTTAAAAAACACTTTTTTGTGCATTATGTATTACCTTTATTTTTAACATTATTGTCTTGGTTGCTAATCACTTCTGTGGCCTGGAGGTCATTTCCGGCGATAGAAGATTTATTCAACAATCAACAATCAAGAAATGTAAATAATCTACGCTCTCTTGACGGTTTACGTGGGGTTGCTGCATTAACAGTGTTACTAGAACACACTATGGGGGAGTTTATTGGCTTAGGTAGAGCTGGCGTTTGGTTGTTCTTTGTCTTAAGTGGTTTTTTACTCGTCCGTTCATTTATTCTGTACCCAGAAAAAATGATGACACTTGAGGGGTTAAAAAATTATTTCCTGAAACGTGTCAATCGAGTGTTGCCGATGTTTTATTTTATGATTACGGTCATTTTTTTGCTGCGAGGAAAAGTGGATGCAGCGATAAGACATTATTTGCTGATTCAAGGCGATGGACATTTTTGGACAATCTTGCATGAACTCTATTTTTATATGTTCCTACCGTTTGTTGCCTGTTCTGTGTATTTTCTTTTCAAGAAAAAATATATATGGACTATATTGTCATTAATTCTATTAGCTCTAGTTTGGGATTATTTGGCGAACCCTGACTTACTACCAATTTATACCCTCGGTGATCGGCGTACGCCTTATTTTTATGTTTTTCTATTGGGGATGGCTACAGGTTATTTTTATTATGGTATTTATCAATCCTCTGAGTCGATTAAACATGGCTTCACTGTCTTGAATAAGCCTCTGAGTATGATTGCCTTGACCGCAATATTGATTTTCTTTTTTTATGCCTCCAACCTAGGAATTATTGAAGAGAATATAGCAGTTGCGGATTTTGGGTTTTCTTCAGCAATTATCGCTGCAATGTTAGTGCTGATGAGTGCTATCACCAGTGAAACAGGCATTTATAACCGTATTCTTTCTCTTTCTATTTTACGTTTAGTAGGTATCGTCGGTTATAGTTTTTATTTAATTCATCCGTATGCAATTGCAATTTTCAAGGTGATATTTCAGTTTATGTTTGTTGTGCCTCCTGCTGCGGTCTTTCCAGGAATTATCACTACCATAGGCTCATTCTTGATTGCACTGCCAATAGCCATGTTTACCTATTCCTACATAGAGCGACCTTTTTTAAAAAATAAACAATGAATGAGTTTTACTCCGGGTAAAGAAGTCTGCTTTTGATGATTAGTTGACATTTAATTCATTCACTCATAAACTCTGTTCAAATTTTGAACACGAATATATTTATTCCCTATTTTGCCTTCTAACCAGAAAAAAGAAGATCGTCTCACGTTAGATTTGTTGGGAGCTATCGAACAAAAAGATGATGTTAATCAACGTCACTTAGCTCAACATATGGGTGTCGCTTTAGGGATGGCCAATTCTTATTTAAAACGTTGTGTTAAAAAAGGTTGGATTAAGGTGACAACCGCACCGGCAAATCGCTATCTATACTATCTCACTCCTATTGGATTTGCGGAAAAGGCTAGATTGACAGGTGAGTTTTTGACAACATCGTTAGCCTTAGTTCGCCAATCTGGTGAAGCGTATATGAGCTTCTTTGAAAGCATCGATCAAGCAAACCGATCTATCGTATTTGTGGGTTTATCAGATTTGACTGAGATGGCGTATCTGCGCGCATTAAAACTGCAATTAAATATTTTAGGTGTCTATGTGCCAACAATAGATACTATCGAAACTCATGACACGCATAGTTATTCTATTCCTGCGACTAAGGAATGGTTTGGTATGCCTGTTGTTGATGAACTAGCTGAAGAGTGGCAGTCTGCTATTTTTGTTTTTACCAGTCTTGAACACGGTTATCACATTGCTGATTATATGCATGCTCAACATGCTGGCTGTGAACTATTCATACCTGAATTTTTATCTCTGATACCGCCTGCAACAGATTTACCTGATGCGAAGCAGGACCAGATTGTTAATCAATAACCACGAAAAAAATATGTCTAAAACAGTATTACTCACAGGCGGCGCAGGTTTTATTGGCTCTGCACTTGTTCGTTATCTTATCAACGAGACGGATGTCAACGTTGTGAACTTGGATAAATTGACTTATGCAGGCAGTCGCTTATCAATTGGTGAAGCAGACAGCGATCCACGTCATCATTTTCATCAAGCGGATATTTGTGATGTTGATGAAGTGCGTAAATTGATTGATCAGTATCAACCCGATTACATCATGCACCTAGCAGCAGAATCACATGTTGATCGTTCCATTGATGGTCCTGGTGAGTTTATTCAAACCAATCTCGTTGGCACTTATAATATGCTGCAAGCCACTTTGGAATATTGGCAAGTTTTATCAGCAGATCGTCAAGCGTCGTTCCGTTTTCATCATATCTCAACTGATGAAGTATATGGGTCATTAGGTGATTCTGGACTCTTTACAGAGACAACACGTTATAAGCCAAACTCACCGTATTCTGCGAGTAAAGCAGGCTCTGATCATTTAGTCAGGGCTTGGAATAAAACATTTAATTTGCCAGTGGTGACTTCCAACTGTTCAAACAATTATGGGCCGTATCAATTCCCAGAAAAATTAGTGCCTTTGATCGTCCAAAAAGCCTTAGCGGGTGAGCCCTTACCGATTTATGGCAAAGGCGATAATATTCTTGATTGGTTGTACGTCGATGATCATGTAAAAGCGCTATGGAAGATTGTCACTGAAGGTGAGATTGCTGAAAGCTACAATGTTGGTGGACACAATGAGAAAACTAATATCGAAGTTGTCCAAACTATGTGTGCAATTTTAGATGAACTTCGCCCACGTGCAGATGGCAAAGGCTATGCCGAACAAATAATCTATGTCACTGATAGACCTGGCCATGATCGACGTTATGCTATCGACGCCAGCAAAATTGATGAAACACTTGGTTGGACTCCTGATGAAACATTTGAAACAGGTTTCAGACGCACCATTGAATGGTATTTGGATAATGAAGAATGGGTTGCGAAAGTATCGAAAGATTATAGTGGCCAGCGTTTAGGCGCAAAATCATAGACTTGATTTGAGTCCAACGAATTGATTTAACAAAAAGATTTATAGAAAAGAGAAAAGGTAAGAATATGCGCGGAATTATTTTAGCAGGTGGTTCAGGTACACGTTTACATCCAGTGACACAGGCTGTCTCGAAACAGTTGCTACCGGTATACGACAAACCGATGGTTTATTACCCATTGGCATCACTCATGCAAGCGGGTATTAGAGATGTATTGATCATTTCTACACCACAAGATACGCCGAGATTTCAGCAGTTGTTAGGTGATGGTTCGCAATGGGGTATGAATCTGTCTTATGCAATTCAGGACTCTCCGGATGGACTTGCTCAAGCGTTTATTATTGGTGCAGAATTTATCGGTGGTGATAACTGTGCATTGGTGTTGGGTGATAATGTCTTTCACGGTCAAAACCTACGAAAGTCTTTGCAGAACGCTGGTGCAAAAGAAAAAGGTGCAACGGTATTTGCTTACCCAGTTCATGATCCAGAACGCTATGGTGTAGTTGAGTTTGATGATAGTTGGAATGCACTAAGCTTAGAAGAAAAGCCGACAGAACCGAAATCAAATTATGCGGTTACAGGCCTTTATTTTTATGACAATCGAGTTGTCGATGTTGCGCGTAATGTTCAGCCTTCTGAACGTGGCGAACTGGAGATAACTGATGTCAACAAACAGTATTTAGAATGGGATGCTTTGTCGGTTGAGGTATTTGATCGAGGCGTTGCTTGGCTTGATATGGGAACCCATGAATCTTTACTACAAGCATCGATGTTCATCGAGACCATTGAGAACCGTCAAGGTTTAAAAGTGGCTTGCTTGGAAGAGATTGCTTTCTTAAATGGTTATATTGGTGAAGATGCCCTAGCTGAAGCGGCTGATCGTTATAGCAAAAGCGGTTACGGTAAATATCTTAGGCAAGTGCTTGATAATAAAGAACAATTTTTATCCTTGTATCGTTCGTGATTTAACTATTGCGCCCGTCTAATAAATAAAAATCGTGAAAGAACTAATACAAAACCGTGACTTGATTTTCCAATTGCTGAAACGCGATGTATTGGAACGATACCGGGGTTCTAATTTAGGGCTGTTGTGGTCATTTGCTTATCCAGTATTCATGTTGCTAGTCTACATGTTCGTGTTTGGCATGGTTTTCAAAATGAAATGGGGTGTTGCACCTGGCGGTGAACAAGAGACAACCGTTTCCTTTGGTTTGATTATGTTCAGCGGTTTGGTGTTACATGCTTTTCTAGGCGAATGTTTGGTGCGTTCGAGCGGTTTGATTACTGGCAACCAACAATATGTGAAAAAAGTCGTATTTCCATTGCCTATATTATCGGTGGTGACGATTGGCGCTGCCTTGTTTCATTTGATAGCAGGTTTAGTCATCTTATTTATTTTCATGATAGCTTCAGGTTCAACACCGAGCTGGACGATTCTTTATACGCCACTAGTGCTATTGCCATTTATCATGTTGATGTTGGGCACTTCATGGATTTTGTCATCGCTATGTGTATTTATCCGTGATATCGCGCAACTAATGGGTGTGTTAGTGACGGTTTTATTGTTTCTAGCGCCGATATTTTATCCATTGTCAGCAGTGCCTGAAATCTATCAACCGTGGATGTATTTGAATCCTTTGACTGCAGTGATTGAAGAGTTTCGCGGCGTGGCACTATTTGGACAACATCCTAATTGGCTAGTTTTAGCTATTTATTATGTGATTTCTACTATTGTCATATTTATTGGTTTTAGTTTTTTTAAACGTACCAAAGGAGCTTTTGCGGATGTTGTCTGAGCTGCCTGAGCAAAGTAAGACAGTGCACCCTGTGATTGAAATTCAGGGGCTCAGCAAATGCTATTGGTCACATAAACGACCCATTGATCGACTATTGGCGGCACTATTTCCTGATAAACAAAAGGGTAAACCTTTTTGGGCCTTGTCTGATGTTAGTTTTGCTGTGATGCCTGGCGAAACGGTAGGATTGGTTGGTAAAAATGGGGCAGGAAAGTCTACTTTATTACAGCTGATCACTGGCATTTTACGACCTACCAAAGGTAAATATCAGGTACATGGTAGGGTTTCTGCATTATTAGAGCTCGGTGCAGGTTTTAATCCAGAATTCACAGGATTTGAAAATGCGCGATTAAATGCCAGTTTGATGGGACTCAGTAAACAAGAGTTTGAAGAGGCTTTACCCGACATTATTGAATTCAGTGGTTTAGGCGAGTTCTTAGATCGGCCGGTTAAGACTTATTCCAGTGGTATGTTTGTTCGTCTAGCATTTGCAGTAGCGATTAATATGCAGCCCGATGTGTTGATTATTGATGAGGCATTGGCAGTTGGAGATATTCGATTTCAATCTAAATGTTTTCGACGTTTAGATGCGCTGAAAGCAAAAGGGGTTTCAATTTTATTTGTGACTCATTCGACAGAAAGCATTATCAAATATTGTGATCGTGCTGTGTTGATTGATGCGGGCAAAGCCCTGCATATTGGAGAGCCTAAAGATATTGTTCAGCGTTATATGGAAATGATGTTTGATTCAGATGTTACACGTATCGATCGTCAGGTTGATCATGCAGGTGACGTTAAAGTAGGCCTGGACCCTAATGTTGACTATTGTAAAGAACAGCCAAGCTACAATGCTAACGAAGAACGTTGGGGAGATTTACGAGCTAAGATATTTCACTATGAATTGTTGGTCAATAATAAGCCTGTTTTTCAGGCTTTACCGGGGCAAAGAATTTGTGTGCGTTTTTCTGTGGCAATGTTTGAAGCTCTTGAAGGTTTAATCTTCGGTATGACTGTCAAACTGCCAGGTGGTGAAACTGTTTATGGCACGAATACGCGTTTGCTAGAACAAGAAGTACGTTCTTTTAAATCGGGAGAACAAGTACAAGTAACTTTTGAATTTGATGCGAATTTACTCCCTAATGACTACTTTATTTCTTTGGGTGTAGCGCAAGATCATTTGGATAAAGATAATATTGCTATTGATCGTCGTTATGACATGATTCATATGCAAATTGACAGCCTCGGCCAAGCGAAAGCGTTTGGTCTCGCAGAACTGAATGCACAAATTGAAGTAAACCAATGATTTATGTCGGCAATTTATATCAACAACCCTTAATACGTGATTAGGTAAGACGTGTCAGAGAAACTCATACAACTCAATAAATTCACTCAAGGTGATAATCGCGTTTGGTTTGATGCCAGTAAGGGTGATGTTGATTTTGGCTATTCAGATGGTCAAGAAATTGAACATCGTTTGCGCGACATTCTGAATGCTGCGACTGATCTAAGTCATACTTCATATGAGCTAAAAGCGCACATCACAGATTGGCCTACGGAATATCATTTGACGCCAGTGCGATCTAATTTGATCCGTGCCTTAAACTTATCAGGTGTTAAGCGAGTATTAGAATTAGGTTGCGGTTGTGGTTCAATTACCCGCTATTTAGGGGATTACCAACATGAAGATGGTTCATTCTTGGAAGTGAATTCTGTTGAAGGGAGTCCCGTTCGGGCAGAATTGGCTGCATTACGATGTCGTGATTTAGAACATGTGACTGTTGCAACTGCAAACTTCAATGACATCGACTTTCCTGAAGACTACTATGATTTAGTTTTATATGTGGGAGTTACCGAATATGCAGGCCGCTTCTCCGAACGTGAAACTGATGAAGAAGCATTGCAAGATTTACTCGCTTTAGCCAAACGTTCTAGCACCCCAGAGGGTGTTGTAATGGTGGCGATAGAAAATCGTACAGGCATGAAATACGTCGAAGGGGCTAATGAAGATCACTATGCCAAGCCGTATATTGGTATTCATAATTATGCACAGCCTGCAGGTATTCGCACTTATACGAAAAAAGAATGGAAGCAACAAATTAAGGTTGCTGGTTTTTCTGAAAACGAATTTATTTATCCATTTCCAGATTACAAAGTGCCGACTATTTTTCTGGGTGAGCAGTATGTCGATGAGAATCCATACAGCCATAATCATCTCGAAACTTGTCGTTCAAGAGATTATGTTAAAGACTTCCATTATGCCTCTAAAGAGGCCTTATTTTGGGAGTCTACAGCGGCGTCAAAAACCATGGGAGACTATGCCAATTCTTTCATGATGTTAATGAGTGATTCAGTCGATGCTGTTAACGCTATGAGTCAGAATGATTTTTTACATTTGCCGAGCTATCAACGCAAATTAGAATTTTCTATGTCGATTGCCAAGCCAAAAGGGCAAAACCATATTGTTCGTGACTATATTATTGACGATCCAAAATCACGCTCACTCATTGCTGATGGTGTGCAACATCAACGCATTGAAAAAGAAGAATTTGTTCAAGGACCAATGCTGTCAGTTGAATGGTCGCGCAGCCTAATTTCTTATCCTGATCTAAGTGTCTTTGAAAATTATTTGCGCGAATATTTTGCCTTTTTGCAGCAATGCAGCACTCAAGAAAATCTGTCAATTGACTTATTGCCAAATAATATTATTTTGACGGATGCAGGCAAAAAATATCACGTAGTTGATGAAGAATGGTTGGTTAGCGAAACGTTAACTCCGGAATATGTCTACTTTCGAGCTATTTTATTCTTCTATACGTCATATCCTGATTTTGTTGAAGAGAAAGCCATTCCTGAACGCTATCGGCAGACCTATACTCTAGAAGATTGGTTGCGATACGGTTTTCAAGTGATTGGACAAGTATTGTCTGTTGAGAATTTACTTGCTTATGCCAATGCAAATGAATCCTTTCAAAACCTTATTTCAGGTGCTCCTTTTACTGTGAATTTTGATACTTTGTTGGATAAAAATACCAGCATGATGGCATTGAAATGGAAAACATCGCAGCAAGCTAATGACGATTTTCCTGCAACGAACTGCATGTCAGTTCCAGGCAAAGGTTATTACTCAAGGGAGAGTGTTAGTTATGCATTTCCAAGCAGTGTTCGTTCACTGGATAGTGTGCAGTTCTTGCCTAGTGGCACGGGCGTGATTCATGAGTATTCATTTTTTCGAATCTATAAAGTCAGTTTGCTTGCAGTCAGTGTTGAAAATTCTCAGCATAAGCAACGCGTATTATGGGCACTAGATAATGAATCTGAGATTGCCAAGCATGCTGATTTAAAAGACATGGTATTTGAACAGGGTGATCTGGGTGAAGGTTTTTATTCGCACCAATATTATCCGAGTTTGACGTGGTCATTAGCGGGTGTAGATCAACAATTAACTGTTGATGAAAGCTTGCAAGTTGTCATAGAGGCAAGGTATCCAATCACTGGCGTAGCGCAAACATTGCTTGAACGTAGTAAGGAAGTTTTGCCTCTTGAATTCAAGCTTAATGAATTGACTCAAATTAAAAGCTCACAATCATATGCTCTAGCTTTGAAAATTTCTGCTTTAGTTGGAAAGCTTCGTTCTATCAAAGCGGCTGTCTTACCTAAAAAAAAAGCGTTAAATAACCAAGTTGCCAGTACAGTAAAACGCAGGGGAGTTCAGTGGTGTATGACAGATGTCGCCATTACTGAACCGCAACCCTTAGTTAGCATAGTCATTCCTTTTCGAGATCAG
>CALKZN010000003.1 GCA_938002995.1 uncultured Arenicellaceae bacterium
CCAGCTTATAGGCTTTGATTGTTCCAGTACAAAAAAAGTATTTTCATAATTTTTTGCAATCACTAGACTAGCCTATCGTCTATCTGGCACTATCAATGGGTTATAGTATATAACCTCTAATTATTACAATTCATAAAAGCATTCTTATTAAATTTTTCATTTTCTAATACATTAAAACCAAGATATAGCGATTAACTCATGTCTATCTTTCAACTCTTTCATTTAGACACTTCTTGCAATGTCAGTTTGCAAAAACAAATTAGAGAACAGGTGGTTAATGCCATCATCAAAGGTCAGATTCCACTCAATGAACGCCTGCCTTCTAGTCGCAATTTATCAAAACAGCTTAATATTGCACGCAATACTGTTGTGCTTGCCTATGAACACCTCATGAATGATGGTTATTTAATCACCAAGCCTCGCAGTGGCTATTTCGTCAATCCTGACGTGCTTGAAGGCATGGTTAAACCACAAAAAAAACAAGCTCTCAAACCAATTTCAAACCATCAATTTAATTGGTCTAATAAATTTAAAATCATTCCTTCAGAGCAGCAAAACATTCATAAACCTACTGACTGGAAAAAATTTCCATACCCTTTTATTTATGGCCAACTAGATTATGCATACTTTCCAACCAACAACTGGCGAGAATGCTGTCGTGACGCAGTTAGTGTTGGCGCGATTAAAGACTGGACGGTTGATCACTATGATGGGGATGACCCACTATTAATAGAACAAATCCATAAACGCTTACTCCCAAGACGTGGCGTTTGGGTAGAACCTGAACAAATTTTGGTTACAATTGGATGTCAACATGCATTGTATTTACTTTCAAAATTATTATTTGACCAGAACAGCATTATTGGCTTAGAAAACCCCGGCTATGCAGATGTCAGAAACATTACTGCACTAAGTGGAGCCAAGCTAAAGCCGCTTAACATTGACAAGCACGGCCTAATAATCAATGACGACATCAATGACTGCAATTGCATCTATGTTACTCCAAGCCATCAATCACCCACTACTGCGACTATGCCACTACAACGTCGCAAAGCATTATTAGAACAGACTGCAGAAAAAAATATTCTAATCATTGAAGACGATTATGACAGTGAAATCAACTATCAATCAAATCCATTGCCTGCACTAAAAAGCCTCGATACTAATGGTAATGTTATTTATGTAGGCAGCCTTTCTAAAACATTATCCCCGGGTTTACGCATGGGATATTTAGTTGGACCGATAGAAATCATTCAAGAATTACGCGCTTTACGTCGGCTAATGATTCGGCATCCTCCTACAAACAATGAACACACAATTGCGTTGTTCCTTGCCCGCGGCTATCACGACACCTTAGTCCGCAATCTGGTTCATGCTTACGAAAGGCGTAGTCAAATATTACTTGCAGCCTTTCAAAAGTACCTGCCAGAATTATTGCCAAAATTAACCATTGGCGGCGCATCTTGTTGGGTTGAGGGAACACAGAATTTAGATTCTCAGGATCTGAAAATCCAAGCAGCGAAAGCGGGGATTTTAATTGAACCTGGTGATGTGCACTTTTTGCAAAATGATCCACCTAAGAACTTTTTCAGACTTGGGTTTTCATCCATTGCTCAAGATCAGATCGATCCAGGGATAAAAGCCTTGGCTCAGATTATTCATAAAATAAGCTAAACCAAGACTCTAATTTCAAAAAGAAAACTGTTTGTTATTTCTAGCAAATACTTTCTTCTAAGCAACTTCAATACAGTGGCATATGGGTCTTTAAACAAATGAGCCGAAAAATCTCTGAAGCATTTATCATAAGTTTTAAAATGCTGACTATAGCAATTTAATATTAGCGATGAGTCTAGGAAAGCTTTTGCTGAACTCATCAATATTTTTAGCTAAAGAAAATTAAATTAAAGTGATAATATATGCATCAATTGATGAAGTTTAAATAAAGTTTTTTACTTTCTTTTATTTTAAATACAACTTACAACCTTTAGCTAAAAGTTCATGAGAAAAATTTGTGTGGTTGTTGGCTCCAGAGCCAACTATAGCAGTATCAAGTCCGCAATGCGGGCGATTGATAATCATCCAGATCTAACATTGCAAGTTGTTGCCACTTCATCAGCATTGCTAGATCGCTATGGCCAAGTTGTTGATCTTGTAGAAAGTGACGGCTTCAATATTGATGATAGGGTATATATGCTCATGGAGGGCGAAACGCCGTTAACTATGGCTAAATCCACTGGCATTGGCACTATTGAATTAGCCAGCACTTTTGACCGTTTAAAACCCGATATTGTTGTCACCATTGGTGACCGTTTTGAAACCATGGCCACCACCATTGCCACTACCTATATGAACATCGCATTAGCCCATACCATGGGCGGCGAAGTCACCGGCACCATTGATGAAAGTATTCGTCATGCCATCACCAAATTTGCTCACATTCACTTTCCTGCATGTAAAGACGCTGTCGAACGTATTATCAAACTTGGAGAGCTGCCTGAATCTATTCATAATGTCGGCTGCCCAAGGCTAGACCTAGTCGCAGATATCATTGACAACCTTGATGATGTTGACATGTCACCTATCACCACTGAAGGCGTTGGTGACAGCATTGACATTAGCAATCCGTTTATCATTTTGTCACAACATCCCGTCACCACCGAATATGGCGCTGGCGAACAACAAATTTTAAATTCACTACGCGCGATTAAAGACACAGGTCTTCCGGCTATTGTACTCTGGCCAAACGGTGATGCTGGCTCGGAAGATATTGCTCGCGGTATGCGTAAATTTCGCGAACATGAAGATATTGGCAATTTCCATTACTTCAAAAACTTACCAATTGATGTTTATATCAAGCTGATGAAAAATACAGCCTGTCTAGTCGGCAATTCCAGCAGTGGCATCCGTGATGCTGCCTTTATTGGCACTCCATCAGTTAATCTCGGCACGCGCCAAAACATGCGTGAACGTGGCCTAAATGTGATTGATGTCGACAATGATCAAAACGCTATTCACACCGCCATTCAACAACAAATCAAAAATGGTCCTTACCCTTCTGAAGGGATCTATGGCGATGGCCATGCCGGCAAACGCATCGCCGATGTATTAGCGACTTGTAAGTGGGAAATTCAGAAAACGATTACGTATTAGTTTTCTGTTTTATAGACTAGATTGCCACTCGCCGTGGCGGGCGTTCACTTTCTTTGTGTGTACAAAGAAAACCGAACCAAAAGAAAAACAGCCTAACCTATTGTCGCTTCGCGATTCCCTCGGCAACTGCTCCTGCGTTGCTCTACCTCCTGCATCCATGCAGTCGTGCGTTCGTATCAAAATCGAACGTAAACGCAAACTCGCTACGCTCAAACATGCATTTACTTAATCTCGATTTTGCCACTCTCTGCGGCAATACGTTTTTTATGGCAAGTAACAATAGCATTTATTCAAAGCTTAAAACCATTTGAGTGTCTTACCAGTCAACTAAAACCAGACTTATTCAATCCAGAATCAATAATGGTATTTACTTAACCCCATTGCCCACTAACTACTAGAAAAATAAATACGAAACTCACTAACACTACTGACAAAAGTATCAACAATATTAAAGATATTAATCTTTTTTTCTTATTATATTCGTCACACTACATAACAAATACTAGATAACAAATCTATACCAACAAGAATATTGGTATTAAAGAGACAATTAAGCTTTTCATACGGTTTTTTATATATAATTATTCAGCTTAAAATTATCCTCATCAAACAATTTCAAAATTAGGCTAAAAAGGCTTCTTCAATGTGGCACTTCAACAGTCATCCCTTTTTCGTTCAATCCATGA
>CALKZN010000004.1 GCA_938002995.1 uncultured Arenicellaceae bacterium
CGTGATGCAAATGGTACGGTAAAGGAATTATTGAAAGAAAAAGAAATTACTGAAGATGACGATAAGGTTGCTCATGATCAAATTCAGAAGTTAACTGATGAGTATATTGTTAAAGTTGATGAAGTGACTGCTGCAAAAGAAAAAGAAATCATGACAGTGTAGACTGTTTATTTTATTATTTTTTGTTTTAACATCGCTATATAACTCTGCATTTGATGATCAATAAACCAAAACATATTGCCATAGTGATGGATGGGAATGGACGTTGGGCAGAGGCTCAGGGTAAGGCTCGAACGGAAGGGCATAAAGCCGGCTTTACAGCTATTCAAGAAATTATTAAAGCCTGCGTGCAGCGTGATATTCGCTATTTAACCGTGTTTGCCTTTAGCAGTGAAAATTGGAATCGACCGAAAACTGAAGTGGCAACTTTGATGCAAATATTTACCAAAGCGTTGAAAGATGATGTGGGTAATTTACGTGATAATGGTGTTCATTTGCAAATGTTAGGTGATATTTCTAAGTTTAGTTCAACTATACAAAAGTTGGCGCATCGTGCTCAAAATACTCCACCTGAAGAAGTTCGACTCACGCTAAACTTGGCTGTCAGTTATGGTGGTCGATGGGATATTACCCAAGCGGCAACTCAGTTAGCAATGAAAGTCGCTAAAGGAGAGTTATCCGTTTCTGATATTGATGAATCGATGTTCAGTTCAATGCTTGTGACAGCGAATATGCCTGATCCAGATTTGGTGATTCGTACAAGTGGTGAGCAGCGAATTAGTAACTTTTTACTTTGGCAAAGTGCTTATGCGGAATATTATTTTACAGAGACATTGTGGCCAGATTTTACTCCCTTAGAGTTAGATAAAGCGTTATTGGAATATTCTAAACGTGATCGACGTTATGGGCAAACAGCGAAACAAGTTAAAGCGTCCGCATAGAATGTATAGAACATGTTAAAGCAACGTATTATCACCGCGAGCATAATGCTTCCTGTCATTCTGTTGGCCTTATTTCTAGAGCCTTTTTGGTTGTGGAGAATTGTCGTCACAGCTTTTATCGCAGTGGCTTGGTGGGAGTGGGTGCGTTTAAGTCAGGCCGCAAATAAAATGATATATGTTGTTTTATCAACAGCTGCTTTGATTGGTTTAGGAATTGTTTTCTTTGGTGTTGGTTTTTTATTCGGAGTTGTTGTTTTTTCTATGTGCCTTTGGTTAGGCGCCGTAGTTTGTTGTTTTCTAGCACCTGAAATAATGAGCCGTGTGGTACTGCCTCAAACGAAGTTGTTGTTTGGTGCATGGGTGTTATCATTTTCATGGTGGTCATTGATCTGGCTTAGAGAACAGGATGGTGGATCTTATTGGGTGTTAGGCTTTTTAATGGTTATTTGGCTTGCTGATACAGGTGCATATTTTGCGGGAAAACGTTTTGGAAAACGTAAATTGGCACCAGCTATCAGTCCAGGAAAAACTATTGAAGGTCTATTAGGTGGAGTGGTTTGCGTTACTGTATATGCAGCGATTTTGCCAGGTTTCTTTATTGATAATTCACGCGTAATTTTAGTGCTTATGGCAACTGTAATAGCAGTTGTTTCTGTCGGCGGTGATCTATTTGAAAGTTGGATGAAACGTCATGCAAGAATGAAAGATAGCAGCCAAATACTTCCCGGCCATGGCGGTGTGCTTGATCGTATTGATAGCTTGATTGCGGCGTTGCCGTTTATGCTGGCGGCTTATTATTATATTAATGGCATGCAAATCTCTTGAGGTGCTCATCAAGACATATTTTTGGAGCCTAGGTGATGAGCATGAGCATTAAAAAGACACTTGCCATTTTAGGTTCAACAGGTTCAGTAGGCTGTAGTACGCTTTCAGTGGTTGAAAAACATCCTGATCGATATAAAGTTTTTGCCTTGACGGCCTCAACCAATGTCGAAAAAATGACTGCACAATGCCTGCAGTTTCAACCGAAAATTGCGGTCATGGCAGATAGAATTGCTGCTGAATCTCTAGCAAGGAAGTTACAAACTTCTGGCAGTTCTACACAGGTTCATGCCGGACAACAATCGATTGTAGATTTGGTTAAGTATAAAGAAATTGAATCGGTGATGGTCGCTATAGTTGGCGGTGTTGGTTTAGCGCCTTCCCTAGAAGCGGTTAGACAAGGCAAACAAGTCATGATTGCCAATAAAGAACCATTGGTAATGGCGGGCAATCTTTTTATGGAAGAGGCGCGAAAAAGTGGCGCTACTATTCTGCCTATTGATAGTGAGCATAATGCAATTTTCCAATGCTTACCTTACCCTACGCATGATCACCAACAAATACGCCGTTTAGTGTTGACTGCTTCGGGAGGTCCTTTTTTAGGTCGGAAATGGAAAGATCTACAGGCTATTACTCCAGAGCAAGCAATTGCTCATCCCAATTGGGATATGGGGCCAAAAATTTCTGTTGATTCCGCCACGATGATGAATAAAGGTTTGGAATTGATTGAAGCAACGCATTTATTTGCAATGTCTGCGGATAAGGTCGATGTGTTAATACATCCGCAAAGCGTTATACATTCTATGGTGGAGTATGTAGACGGAAGTCATCTTGCGCAGCTAGGTTCTCCAGATATGTGTATTCCAATTGCGCATGCATTGGCATTCCCTGATCGTATTGAATCTGGTGCAAAGCGCTTGGATTTGGCTAAACTGAGTAATTTAGAGTTCCAAGAGCCTAATTTAGATGAAATTCCTTGTTTACGCTTAGCAAAGCAGGTTGCACTTGATAATGATAGTTCAGCAATTGTCATGAACGCTGCCAATGAGGTTGCTGTAGCGGAGTTTATTAATAAATCAATAAGCTTCACAGATATTTATACGGTGATTGATACAGTGCTGAATAATAATTCATTTTCATCAGTCGACTCTGTTTCTGATATTCTTGAAATTGATCAAATTGCCAGAAAAAATACTCAGTCAGCGATTGAGTTAATGCATTAACTACGATGGAATTCAGCTAATTTTTATATGTCATTTTTATACAGCGTTATAGGATTTATTGTTGCCATAGCCGTTTTGGTGACGGTGCACGAGTTTGGCCATTATTGGGTAGCGAGACGCCTTGGAGTTAAAGTGCTGCGTTTTTCTGTGGGTTTCGGTAAGCCTATTTGGAAGAAGGTGGCAGGAAAGGATCAGGTCGAATATGTGATTGCTGCGATTCCCTTGGGCGGTTATGTGAAAATGTTAGGTGAGGGCGATGATGAGTATAATGAAGCTGATGCGCATCGAGCATTTGATAATCAAGCAATGTGGAAACGTGTAGCGATTGTTTTTGCTGGTCCATTGATCAATTTCTTATTTGCCATTTTAATATATGCAGGCTTGAACCAATATGGGTTTCAAGCAATTAAACCTATTATTGGTGATATTCCACAATCATCAGTATTTTATAAATCAGGAATTCGAGAAAGCGATGAACTGATTTCAATTGATGGTAAACCATTTAATTACTTTCGAGAGCATGAGCTATATGTTTTCAATCGTGCGCTTAGTCGTGACAGTATTAATCTGAAAATTAATCGAGACGGGTCTAAGCAAGAGATTAAAATCGATTTTTCTGAACTGAGTGTTAAAAGCTATAGACCGACTTTTATTGGGTTGGAAATTGGTTTGCTGGGTGTTAGGCCTAAAGCATTGCCTGTTATTGACAGATTGATTGACGACTTTCCTGCTGCTGAATCAGGCATAAAAGTAGGCGATGAAATTGTCAGGATCAATGATGAAAATGTTGCTTCTTGGGGTGATGTTGTTCGTTTGATCGGTGATTCTGATGATGGTTTGATGGATATTGGTGTCAAGCGTGGTGGAGAGTTTCAATGGTTTTCATTGCGGCCAAAAATTATTGAGCGCGATGGCCGTGTTGTGAAGCAAATTGGTATTGGCCCTGAAGTGAAGCCAATACCGAAAGAGCTGCTTTTTAAGTATAACGATGACTTTACGGCAAGTTTTGACAGGGCGGCATCTCAGACGTGGCAAATGTCGGCGTTAACAGTCCGAATTCTGGCAAAAATGTTAACCGGACAAGCTTCGCATAAAAATATTAGCGGACCTATAACGATTGCCTCAATTGCAGGCGAAGCTTTGCAATTGAGTTGGCTGTATTATTTATCAATTATGGCTGCTATTAGTATTAGCTTAGGCGTAATGAACCTCTTGCCAGTGCCTATGCTAGATGGTGGACATTTGTTGTATTATGCCATTGAGGCGGTTAAGGGGAGTCCGTTGTCAGAGCAAGCGATGATTGTAGGTCAGAAAATAGGACTGATTTTACTAGCAGGTTTGATGTCACTCGCTTTTTATAATGATATATTTCGTCTGTTAGGCTAATTGAGATTTTATCTCGAAATAAAAAAATAATTCATATTGATTTTACTATGCTGCTGTTGAGTAAGCGGTATTTCAGTATTGTTTGTATCAGGAGATACCGTGTTTAAATTCAAAAGATTTTTTCTTGCTGTGTTGGCAGTACTGTGTTTGTTATTATCAGCACCCATTTTTTCTCAAACTCAAGAAGCCCCTCCTGTTTCTTCAGGTACTTCTATAAATGCGGCTCAAGTAATACAGGATATACGTATTGATGGATTGAAACGTGTGAGCCAATCAACGGTTTTTAATTTATTGCCGTTGGAAGTCAATGGTCAATTTGAGTCAAAAGTGGCGAGTCAAACCATTCGTGATCTCTATAAGACAGGGTTGTTTCAACAGGTTGATATTTTCTTTGAACAAAATATTGTTTTTATTAAGATTGTTGAAAATGCCTCAATCATTAGTCTTCGATTCACAGGAAATAAAGTTTTTAGTGATGAAGTGCTGACAACAGTGTTAAACGAGAACGGAATTACTGAAGGTGAAATTTATCGTCCTCAAGTAGGAGATAAGTTAATCAAAGAACTCAAGCGCCAATATTTGAATGAAGGCAAGTATGCTGCGGATGTTAAGTTAGATGTGATTGAGTTGGATTCTTCAAGAGTCGTTTTAGATTTAATTGTTAGTGAGGGGAAAACTGCACGTATTGAAAAAATCAGTATTGTGGGTAATGATTTTTTAAGTGACAAAAAAATACTATCTAAGTTTAAATCAAAGGCAGGTAAGCGATGGAACCCTTTTAGTAAGGCGAATCGTTATTCTCGTTCTAAAGTGGCGGCAGATATTGAAAAAATGACTAGCCTTTACACGGATGAAGGCTATGCAGATTTTCGAGTAACTTCATCCCGAGTATCTATAAATCCTGCAAAAGATGCTGTATTTTTGACACTTTCTGTCGAAGAAGGCCCAAGGTATAAGGTAAAACAATTTAGTTTGAATGGCAGGCTTACCGCTGATGAATCTGAGTTATTACCATTAGTGGCAATTAAGCCGCAAGAATTTTATTCTCGCAAAGACGTACAAACTACTGTAAATAATATTGTTGCTTTTCTAGCGGATAAGGGTTTTTCTAATGCTCGTGTTGTGCCTGTGCCGTCATTTGACAAAAAAGACAATACGGTAAGTTTTGCGATCAATGTTAATCCTTTAAAAACAGTATTTGTTAGGCGTATTGATTTTGAAGGAAACTCTAAGACAACCGATGAAGTTCTTCGCCGTGAAATGCGTCAGTTGGAAGGTGCGGCACTATCGACTAGTAAAGTGCAAGAATCGACGCGCAGAATTCGTCGGTTGAGGTTTATTGGTTCGGTTGATATTAAAACTAACCCAGTGTCAGAAGATGAAAACCAAGTAGATTTGCTCGTGACCATTACAGAGACATCTTCTGCTGCAGTATCTTTTGGCGCAGGTGTGTCAGGTGATGACGGACTTATTTTGCAGGCTTCTTATAATGAAAGTAACTTTTTAGGGACAGGTAAGACAGTTGATTTCAAGATCGATACATCACAATCCGATAAGACTTTAGCCTTTAATTATCGAGATCCATATATAACTAAATCAGGGGTTTCTAGAAGTATTGGGCTGAATTTCAATCGACGAGATACCCAAGACAATGATACATCTGAAGTCTTGCAAGATACGATCGGTTTAAACCTGGGTTACCGTTTTCCGTTAAGTAGTAATTCATTTTTTAACTTGGGAGCAACCTTAGAGAAGATTGACCTTGAATCTACAGATGGAACTTCTACTGCAAACCAACAGTTTATTGATGAGAACCCCTCAAGTAATATTTTGCGAATAAATTCGAGATTAGGATATGATACGCGAGATTCTATTCTTGCTCCTACTAGCGGTTGGAATAATTTTATTAATTTAGAATTAGCAGTGCCTGGTAGTGACATAGAATATTATAAGTTCGATGTAAATAGTGATTACTATTTGCCTTTAACAGAACGCTTTAGCTTTAAGATTTCTGGGTTGTTTAACTACGGAGATGGTTTTGGTGATAGTGATAGTTTGCCATTTTTCAGGAATTACTTCGCTGGCGGCACGACTACAGTTAGAGGTTTTGAGGCTCGTTCCTTAGGGCCTAGAGAAAACTCTGATGGTACCGGTGATCCTATTGGTGGTTCAAAGCGAGTTGTTTTTAATGCAACTCTGCTAGCGCCAATACCAGGAGCGTCAGCAAATACTGGTAGAATTGGTTTCTTTGTTGATGCCGGACAAGTTTTTTCTGATGATCAAAGTATTGATTTGTCAGAGTTACGAACTTCAGCGGGTATTAGCTTGAATTTTCTAACACCAGTTGGGCCGCTTGCATTAAGTTATGCAGTGCCATTGAATGATGAAGATGGTGACGAAACAGATTCTGTCCAATTTACAATCGGTCGATTCTTGGATTAAATATATTTTTAGATTAAATAATGAGATTAAATTTTATGCGTTTTATAAATAAACTTGTTCTATGTACAATTTTATTGAGCTTTTCGATGTTGAGCAATGCTCAAACAGATATCCTTAAAATTGGTTATTTTAACTTTGTTCAAGTGATGGCTAATATTCCTCAAGCGAAAGAAGCGGAAAAAAGGCTAGGAGATGAATTTGCAACTCGTAAAACCAGCATTGAAGCTCTTGATGACGAGTTGAAAAAAGAGGCTGATGATTTAAAACGTGATGCTTTAGTGTTGTCGGCCGCTGAACAAGATGCAAAGAGGCGTAAATTACGTAATCGTCGAAGAGAATTTAAGTTATTACTTGAAGAGTATCAAGAAGACTTATCACTTCGACAAAATCAAGAAACAGCTGCCCTTCAAAAACTTGTTCGCCAAGCGGTATTAGATGTTGCTAAAGAAGGCAAATTTGATTTAATCATTGACCAAGGTGCGGTATTGTTTGCTAGTGAAAAGGTAAATATTACAGCGGCCGTGATGCAGCGCTTACAAAAGCAGCAATAAATTTTGATTTTGTATCGATATTTTTTATCACTAATAGTTAACTGCCATATTATTTAGATTTAGAGATTTATGAAAACATTAGATATTCATGAGATAAAGAACTTACTTCCCCATCGCTACCCTTTCCTGTTGGTTGATAAAGTTGTTGAGGCGACAGTTGGTGAGAAGTTGGTTGCCTTGAAAAACGTGACGGTTAATGAACCATTTTTTCAAGGACATTTTCCTCATCGCCCAGTTATGCCTGGTGTGCTTATCTTGGAAGCTATGGCTCAAGCAAGTGCGATTTTAGCCAGTTTTGATCTCGATAAAATCGACAATCAAAATCGCTTATATTATTTTGTAGGCATTGATAAAGCGCGTTTTAAGCGTCCTGTTGAGCCTGGCGATCAGTTAATGTTTGAAGTTAAAATTGTTCGTCGTATTAAAAATATGTGGAAGTGTGAAGGCGTTGCTACGGTAGACGGTCAAGTTGCTGCAAAAGCAGAATTAATGTTCACATATCAAGACGTCTAAACTATTCATTGTATCTATGATTCATTCATCAGCTATCATCGAAAAAGGGGCCGTCATTGGTAAAAATGTCAGCATAGGGGCATTTAGTTATATCGGGCCTGATGTGGTGATTGGCGATGATAATATTATAGCGTCACATGTTGTAATTGAAGGTCATACAAAAGTCGGTAAAGGTAATCATATATTTCAATTCGCTTCTATTGGAGCACAGCCTCAATCTGTGGCGTATGCGGGTGAACCAACACGCGTAGAAATTGGAAATAATAATATTTTGCGAGAGTACGTCACAATTAATCGTGGCACGCCCGATGATCGCGGTTTGACGAGTATCGATGATGATAATTTTTTAATGGCTTATGTGCATATTGCACATGATTGTGAGCTTGGTTCAAATATTGTTTTTGCAAATTGCGCAAGTTTGGCGGGCCATGTAAAAGTAGAAGATTACGTCATTATGGGTGGTTTTTCTTTAGTGCATCAATTTTGTCGAGTAGGAGCTCATTGTATTACTGGTATTGGTTCTGTGTGCATACAAGATGTCCCTCCATATACACTAGCTGCAGGTAATAAAGCAATTACACACGGTATTAATGTTAAAGGTTTGCGCCGAAGAGACTTTTCTAATGATGATATAAATCAATTGAAGAAAGCTTATAAAATTATTTATCGTACTGGTTTGACGACTAAATCGGCCATTGATGAAATTCGCAAACTTGAATGGTCTAGTGAGCATATTAATTATTTGACTCACTTTTTTGATAACAGTAAGCGTGGCGTGATTCGTTAAACCAAAGCTTAAGGTTGTTGTCAGTTTTATTTTTACTTCCTGCTAAATTGATACCCTTATTGTTGTGAATGCAAGGTTTTGAATACATGGTTTTAAATGTAAGGTGAATAAAAAACTCCGTATTGCAATTGTTGCTGGCGAAACCTCGGGTGATATCCTAGGTGCTGGGCTGATACGCGAATTGAATCAACAATCGCCTATTGATATCGAGTTTTGTGGCATTGGTGGCGAGTTGATGGCTAAGGAAGGCTTTGTTAGTGACGCTGATATGGAGAAGCTGTCGATCATTGGCTTCGATGGTTTGTGGGAGAATTTACAAGAAATACTTGCTATCCGCAAAACCTTACAACAAAAATTGATTGCTAATCCTCCTGATGTGTTTGTTGGTATAGATGTGCCTGACTTTAACCTTTCCTTAGAAAAACGTTTAAAGCGGAATGGTATATCAATCATCCATTATGTAAGCCCAACCGTTTGGGCGTGGCGAAGTTATCGAATAGTGAAAATTCGAAAAGCAGTTTCTTTGATGCTGACTTTATTTCCATTTGAAAAAAAATACTATCAACAACGTCATGTTCCAGTTGAGTTTGTTGGTCACCCTTTGGCGAAAAAATTAGACCCCAATTTTCGAATTGAAGACATCGATTCGGTATTGTTAGCATTGAAGAATGAATGCCCAGATAAACGATTAATTGCTGTGCTTCCTGGAAGCCGTCGTAGCGAAATTGAAGCTCTGGGGGAACTCTTTATTAATACTGTTTTAAAGATACACAAGCAAGATCAAAATACACTTTTCCTTATTCCTTTTGCGAATCGTCGTGTAGGCGAGCAATTGCAGCGCTTGGTAACAGAACATCAGAGTCAACAATTGTTGTCGAAATGTCTATATTTTTTCGATGGACATTTGTCAGCAGATATAATGCGTATCAGTGATGTGGTTTTATTGGCTTCTGGAACTGCCGCCTTAGAATCAGCTTTGTTGGCAAAGCCGACTATTGTCTCTTATAAGGCGTCAAGGTTAACTTATTGGTTCGCACGTTTAACGTCTACCGTTAAATATGCATCAATGCCAAATCATTTGTTAGATGAGCCAATTGTTCCTGAATTCTTGCAGAATGAAGCGACGGTTGAAAACCTGTCGTCTGCGGTGTTGAAGTATTTAAATGATGATCAATTGTATGCATCTACTGCTCAAGCACTTGCAACGATACATCCGAAATTGGACAGAAATTCAGATCGGCGAGCAGCTTCAGCAGTTTTATCGTTTTTAGAGAAAGAGTTGAATAAAAAACTACAGAAAAAAAAGTGTACATAATGAGTAAGCAAGTATGAGTTATCGTTTAATAGCAGGTGTTGACGAAGTTGGTCGAGGTCCGTTAATAGGTTCAGTAGTTGCAGCAGCGTGTATATTGCCTGAAGAGTTTGATATTGCTGGTATGACTGATTCGAAGAAAATTTCGGAGAAAAAACGAAATGCTTTGGATTTGTTGATTCGTGAACAATCGATTGAATGGTCAATTGCAGAAGCGAGCGCTATTGAAGTTGATGAACTAAATGTTTTGCAAGCAAGTCTCTTGGCCATGCATCGTGCAGTAGATGGCTTGCAGGAAATGCCTGGATTTGTCTTAGTTGATGGTAATCGTTTGCCGAATTGGAAGTATCCTTCAAAAGCAATTGTTGGAGGTGATGGTATCGAACCTGCAATTTCTGCTGCTTCTATATTGGCAAAAGTGTATCGTGATAAGCAGATGATTGAGCTTGCACGACAATATCCTCAATATGGATTTGAAAAGCATAAAGGTTATCCAACCAAACAACACTTGTTGGCTGTTCAGGAGCATGGCATTCTTGATGAACATAGAAAGACTTTTGGTCCGATTAAGAAATTATTATAAAATTATTAAAAAGCTATTAGGTAAAAACCTACTAGCCTAAATTTACTTGTCATATAATTTGATGCCTTTAGTTGTCTGATTAGTCAAACTGTTAATTGTAATGAAACTGTTAATAGTGATAGCGATTAAATATCACTATTAAAATAAACACTAAAGTACGCGATAACCTAACAATAACCTAAGAAACGAATAGCAGTGCATGACCACTAATTTTGTCCATTTACGTCTTCATAGTGAGTATTCGCTTGCCAATGGTATTGTAAGAATCCCTGCATTGATCGATCAATGTGTAGAGATGGGGATGCCATCTGTGGCATTGACGGATTTAACTAACTTTTATGGCTTAGTTAAGTTTTTTAAGAAAACTAAATCCCAAGGCATTAAACCTATTTTTGGGGTTGATCTATGGGTTGAAAATCTAGACAAACCGGCTGAACCATTTGCTTTGTGTTTGTTTGTTCAGAATGCGAGAGGCTATAACAATGCTTGTATTCTGATTTCAAAATCTTATCAAGAAGGCCAAGCGTTTAATAAGGCAATTGTTAAGCGAGAGTGGTTGGCGCAGCATAGTGAGGGCTTGATTGCCTTATCTGGCGGTATGCGAGGTGAGCTTGGGCAAGCTTTGCTTTCAGGTTCAAATAAGATCTCCGAAATTGTTGCAGATATAAAACGCTTATTTCCTAATCGGTTTTATATTGAGCTGCATAGAACTGCAAAACCTCGACAAGAAGAATACATTGCGCTTGCCTTAAAGTGCGCATATGACAATCAATTGCCTGTTGTGGCCACCAATGAAGTGCACTTTTTAGAGAGGTCGGATTTTGACTCTCATGAAATCAGGGTTTGTATTCATGAGGGTTACACCATTAATGATAAGCGCCGAGCGATAGAATTTACTGAAGA
>CALKZN010000005.1 GCA_938002995.1 uncultured Arenicellaceae bacterium
TAATTCAACGAAAGGCGTTTGGCTTAGAGACATCATGAAGGTGTATTTCAGATAGGTTATGGCTGCTAAAAAGAAAGGAAATCCTATTATCGTTGGGCTAGTCATGTTGGGTGGCTCAATTGCTGCTCTCTGGCAAAATGAACATCGTTTTGATTATTATAAAGCAGCCAGTGACACTGCGGTTGTTGAGCAGGTTAGCCGCTTAAAGTCTGATGATATTTTTTCTTATACTGGCGATATGGATCAACGTTTGGTGCTTGATGGGGAGTTTGTTCAAGAGTTTACAGGATATTTGAAAATTCAACGTCGAGCTGAAATTTATGCTTGGGAGCGAGATGAAGATGATGATGGTGTTTCTTGGTCAAAAAAATGGATGTCCAGTCTTGAGGGCAATAGTCGCAATAGCGGGCTAAGAAAAGAGCTTAGTTCGTCCACGTTTAAACCCAATGTTTATCAAGTTGGAAAGATAGAGGTAGAATCTGGTGAGATCCAATTTGTCGATGATGAAGAATTTATTTCTCCTCGAAGATTGCAATTAACCGATGAGGGTATAAAAAAGTCACTCGCCATCAGAGGGAACTATTACTATCACTACAAAGGTCGAGGACCTACTGGCACCAAGCTTGGCGATGAGAGGTTATCATTCTCGGCTATTCCTGTCCCTTCAACCGCAACCTATTTTGGGAAATGGGGTGGTCAAAATGCTGTCAAACACCAAGCAGAGATCAAGGATGGGTTCATTTCTGCCATCATTAGTGATAAAGGCATTCTTCATCATCTTGTTGCTGGTGAGCGAACAACAGCACTAGAGACGATCAAAAATCATATCAAAAAGCTTAAGAAACTTGTGCGTATAGTCGGATTGATTGTTGCCTCTGTGGGTGGTAGTTTGTTTTTCTCAGGGTTGACCAAATTTATTCTCTATATTCCTGTGCTTGGAAACGCAATAAGCACGCTTTCAGGGTGGGCGGGTATGTTATTTGGGTGTCTTATTGGGGCGTTTACCATTGCTCTTGCTTTTTTCTCCAGCCATCCGATGATCATGATTGTTTTGGTTTTATTGGTAGGCATTGGGCTGTATTTCTTGAAAAAAAATGCTCACCAAAAACAGCGGCGACTCAAGGAACAACTTCGTGCAGAACTTGGCTATTCCCCTTCTTATCAAGAACTAAAAGAATTTGAATATATTGCCTTATGGCAGCTCTTTGCGAATGACGGAGATATTTCTCCCATCGAGCAAAAACGTCTTAATCGATGGGTCAAGCGAAATCGATTTTCAGAGCATCAAATCGAGACGCTCACCCTACGCGCTAAAGAAGAATTAAGTCAACACACTGATCGGCTTCAAAGCCTGAAAGCACTTATCAAACTTAGTTTAGCGGATGGAGATATTGATAAAAAGGAACATAATACCTTGAGACAAGCAGCCTCATTTATTGGTGTTCAGGGTCAGGAGCTTTCCAGTCTTATTAATAAGGCTCAAAAAGTATAAGATATCAATGTGCTAGAGTTCAAAGTTAAAAAGAGTCAAAGGGTTTAAGGAAGTCCAGACGATTTTGGGGAATTAAATAGCTATTAATAAGCAAGGAGATAGGATTATGATGAGCAAATATGCGATTACTTTCGTGTTAATTAATCTTGGATTGGCAGTGGCAGTGAGTGTTATTTTAGAGGCCATTAATATTAGTTTTAATATGGCAAGTGTTGCCTATGCAATTGGAGCAGCATTTTTTACAGGGAACTGGTTTGCTAAAAAAGAAAATCGTTTAGCGACAGATGACGAGAAAAAAACACTTGCACAATTGTCTTTAGTTTATATGACGATATTGGGCATCTTAATAATGATTGTCTTGAGTCTAGTATCTCCTGTGTTTAACGCATATTTCATGGTCTTGAAATCGCCATACATAATGATGATTATCGCGGGGGTTACTCTTGTGTTGTTTGTGGTTTATTATTTTGCGATAAAGTTTTTCTTTGGATATGGTGTGAAAAGTGTCATCGATAAAAGCTAATTCGACAATGACATGAGCACTAAGAATGAACTAGAGGCGTTAGCTCTAGTCTTTTCTCTATAAAATATTCAAATACATTCAAAGAGCATGCCCTTTGTGTCCAAAGCGACAGCTTTTAAGAACGCTTGGTCATAACTGTGTGAGAAAGAAAAGTCCTTGCTGACAGGTCAATTAATTGACTCATCAAACAATTAATTACCGAAATTTGCCACTATGATTCATATCAAGAGTTTTTTTAGAGCGATATCGCTATCCGTCTTGATTGTGTTTACATATTTATTTGTTGTCACCGCGGAAACACAAGCTGCTAATAATACAACCCTTAACGCAACTGCCAAAGGTGTTAAAGGCGAAGCGAAAATAGACTTTGCAGATAGTTTCATGGGCATACTCAGATATGAAGATTCTGAGTCATTGCGGATTGTTAAAGATAATTGGCATCCGGGATTGCTACCAATGGCCATGGAAATATTGCAATATGGCCGCTCCAAGCATCATAAAGCTGTATTACGGAAATTAATTGAAAAAGAATTAGGCCCTACGCAAGGCTCTTCAATTAATGATTGGTATAAAATTTTATGGAATACTAAAGCTTTTGAAGTTGATCCTGGCTACCATTTATTTAAAGCGACAGTTTATAGCGGTATTGATGAACGTTTTGCGCGCTATTTCCAAAACCGTGAACAACAAACACGCATTCGATTAGACGAAGTTCAATGGGGTGGTGTTGTGCAAGATGGTATCCCGCCTCTGCGCAATCCAAAAATGATTAGCTCTGAGGGTGCTAATTATTTAGAAGATGATAATATTGTCTTCGGTATTGAAATCAATGGCGACGCTCGCGCGTACCCAAAACGTATTCTTGCATGGCATGAAATGTTCACAGATACCATTGGTGGTGTTGATATTGCAGGTGTTTATTGCACCTTATGCGGCGCGGTCATCCCATTTAAAACAGAACATAATGGTAAAAAATATACCTTGGGAACGAGTGGTTTTTTGTATCGCTCAAACAAGCTTATGTATGATCAGGCCACTCAATCATTGTGGAGCACCACCCGTGGAACTCCCGTTATTGGGCCATTAGTTGATCAAGGGATTCAACTTGAATATGAAGCGGTTGTGACAACAACCTGGGGTGAATGGAAAAAACGTCATCCAAACACAACGGTATTATCGCTTAATACCGGTCACCGCCGCGATTATGGTGAAGGGGTTGCTTATAACGATTATTTCAGTACTGACACAGTCATGTTCAGCACACCTTTTGATGATGATCGTCTGAAAAATAAACAAGAAATTTTAGCATTACGTTTTCCAGCTGCACCAAACCAGCAATTGGCTATTGATACTGATTTTTTAAACAATAACCCTTTGTATGAAAACCGCATTGGCGCGCAAAAATTTGTGGTTCTAACCGACAAATCAGGAGCTAATCGCGTCTTTGATCCTGAAGGTAAACAATTTACCTCTTATGATGGTGATTCCACAGTTATTGACAGCACAGGTCAAAAATGGAGTGTAAACGAAAGCAACTTGATTGCAGCGAACGGCAAAGATAAGTTAGGAAGACTACCTTATCATCGCGCCTTCTGGTTCGGTTGGAGAGCGGCTTTCCCAGAAACGAAGTTAATTAAATAAAAGAATTTATAGTCTCTACTTATAAGCCTTATGTGAGTGTTTTAAGCAAGTTTAAGGATTATTTATTACCAACCTCGTTGCCAAATAGCACTTTGAACTAACCGAAAACCTTCATTTTCGCTCGGAATTAAAGTGATCGAAAAACGATGAGCGTCGGCTTTTAGACGATTTTTTTCTTGACTCAAATCTATTTCACGAGATGTCATTGCAGCTGATATTCCAACGTTAGCAAATCCAGAATTTATTTCTAGTGATCTGGCGACAGTGAATGCATTAATCTTCTGATTGCGTATAAATAGGATTTGCAATAAGCGCTTTAATGAGTCTTTATCATTATTTTAAAGGCATTACCTTTTAAATCCTACTAAACTTGACCAAGCTGTACATGTTAATCTGTGAATATTGATTGAGGTGAATAGTGATTTTAATGAACAGGTTGCTGATTGTATTGTGTGTTTTAGCCTTGAGTGCTTGTGCAACTCGCCCACCATCAAATGCGGGCAATATATGTGCGATTTTCAAAGAAAACCCTAAGTGGTATAAACATGCCAAATCCAGTTCGAAGCAATGGGGTGGCCCGATTCATTTACCTATGGCAATTATGTATCAAGAGTCTCGGTTCATACATGATGCTAAACCGCCAATGCAATATTTTTTATGGGTAATTCCGACAGGCAGGGCAAGCAATGCTTATGGCTATGCACAAGCGTTAAAAAGCACATGGGCGCAGTATCAAAGGGAAGTAGGCTCACGGTTTCGTGATCGTGATGATTTTGCAAATGCCTATGATTTTATTCAGTGGTATATGCACAAGACTTTTCAAATTAACGGTGTTGTAAAGTCGGATTATTATTCGCATTATTTAAATTATCATGAAGGCCAAGGTGGCTATTCACGAGGAACTTATAAGTCTAAGAAATGGTTATTGAACGTAGCACAACGAGTTGACCAAAGAGCAAAGCAATATTCTGAGCAAATGCAAGGGTGTGTAGGAGAACTAGATAGTATGCGTACTGGATGGTTTTGGTAGAATAGTGGGTAGTTAGAGTTGGACTTGATTGAAAAGGATCTTGTAGTGAAGGTCAGAATAAAGTTTGAAATGAAAAAGCTAGTGTTCCTTTTCTGTTGAAAAATTACAGAGTAAACAAGCCATGGTGACTGCTAATATTAAAGAAACCATGACTATTCAAGGCCAAAGTTTATCTAATGAGACGAAGGAAGTAGCAATAACCGAAGTTGTTTAGGGTAACTTATTATTTACAAGTATCATTGGCCACATATCGGTGTGAGCGAGTTTTTTAATAGGATCAGGTTTCAATATGTTGTGTTTTTCCACTGAACAGTTTCACTTCAAGCAAATAATCGATTAGTACCCGAGTGCGCTTAGGGACTTGCCGTCTGGATGGATAAACCAATGAAAATATACAAGGCTCACTTTTTATTGATGGAACTACTTTTATCAATGTTTTATTCATTCGTTCCTCACTAACAACGCTAGGTAATAAAGCGCCTACTCCCAAACCTGCGACAATCATCTGCTGCATCATGAGTGGAGAATTGCATCTATAGTGGTCTTTGGGACGAACTTCAATCGCTTTATTATTTTGACGAAATCGTTGAACATTATCATGACTTAATTGAGACAGAACAATCCATTGACATTTTTCAAGATCTTTAACTGTTTTTACCTCTCCGATTTTGGCTAAATACTTTGGACTCGCGAAGATATTAAACCTTTCTTCGTGCAAGACTCTAGCTATAAGTGAATCGTCTTTAGGCATTCCAATGCGTATCCCCAGGTCAATCTGTTCAGCTATTAAATCTAAACGGTCATCACTGAGTATTAAATCTAACTGTACTAATGGGTATTGTTGCTGGAACCCTTCTAATACTGGCAGAACATATTTATGCGCAATGTCATGATTCATAGTAACTGCGACACGCCCACTAGGTTCGACAGGCGTCACAATCGCTTCAATTTCACTTAAAATTTGTGGCAATTTACATGCTTTTTCATAAACCAAATGACCTTCATGCGTGACAATCAATTGACGAGTAGACCGTTGCAGTAAACGAACCCCCAAAACTTCTTCTAGTTGAGAAACCTGCTCACTGATCCGTGATCGACTACTGTGTAGACGACGTGCGGCAGCAGCAAAGCTGTTACTTTCTACTACGGTCGAAAATACCGCAAAAAGACGAAGGTGGGAGAAATTTATTGTACTCATAATTAGAACACTTCAATCTTAAATGAACATCTACCGATAACAAACACTCTACGTCATACTAGCCTTCAGTTACACCATTATTCAATATAAATAAAGCAGCATAGATTCGATTAACGCATACTATTTACTAAACATATATTTTAAACACTGAGGATTCACTAATGATAAACCCTATTAAGCGAGCACTGACTATTAGTACTGCGACACTTATGATCGTCGGCGCATCTGCCTTTGCTCAAGATACAGCAAAAACACAGGCCGTAGAATTATTACAACAAGGCTTAGTTCAAGGCAATACTGACTTTATTAATAAGAATGTGGCTGAAAACTACATTCAACACAACCCTATTGCTCCAGATGGTCGCGCAGGATTACTCGGCTTCGTGGGTTATCTGAAAACTTTGGAGACACCTATCTCCATAAATACGAAAAGAGTCCTCCGCGAAGGCAACTTAGTTGTAGTTCATAGTGAATATTTAATGGGAAACAAAAAAGCAATCTTTGATCTATTTCGCATAGAAAATGGAAAGCTTGCTGAACATTGGGATGGAATTCAGGATATTCCTAGCAAAACAGTCAGTGGACGAGGAATGACTGATGGCTCAACAACTATTACAGATCTTGATAAAACATTAGTGAATAAAAAGCTAGTGATCGGATTTGTCACAGACATCTTGATGAACGGACAAAGTGAAAAACTCAGTAATTACATTGGGGATGTCTACCATCAACACAACCCTAATGTCGCTGATGGTCTTGAAGGCTTAGGTGATTTCATTAGCTATTTATCAGAAAATAAGATCTCTTTTGGGTACAGTAAAATCCATAATGTTGTTGCTGAAGGCAATTTTGTATTCACTCAAAGTGAAGGGCATTTTGGCGGAAAACCAACTGCTTTCTATGATTTGTTTCGTGTTGAGAATGGTTTGATTGTTGAACATTGGGATAGCGTTCAACAAATTCCATCCAAAATGGCACATAGCAATGGAATGTTCTAATGTTAATGAGCAGAGTAGTTTCGCTACTCTGCCTTTTATCACTCACAGAATAACTTTTATATTAACCAGACTTATAGCGAGCACATACAAATGCAAAACAACAAAGTACACCTAATATATGGCTACGATTCTCTTTGTGGTTGGTGTTATGGACTTATTCCTGCCTTGCGTGCATTAGAAGAAACATATCCTGACATAATAATTGAAGTGGTTCCTGGAGGGCTATTCACTGGAGATCGAGTACATTCATACCACTCTCTTGTCGATCATATAACACGAGCATTTCCTCGAGTTACTGAGACCACTGGGCAAGCACCAAGTGATGGCTTTTGGGATTTAATTACGCGCTCTAATGCACCATTGGCGAATTCGACTATCCCGAATATGGCTGTTTTACTCATGAATGAAATTGCTCCAGAACGTACGTTGGAATACGTTCATCGTCTGATGGAAGTGCATTTTATTGATGCAATGGATTTGAATGTGGCTGAAACCTACGAAACACTCAGCAAAAAATATGGATTCCCAATGCTTGATACTTCAATCATTCTTAACGCTTCCGACAATGATGAACTAATAGCAAAGTTTTACATGAGATCAACAGCGCTTGGAATAAACTCTTATCC
>CALKZN010000006.1 GCA_938002995.1 uncultured Arenicellaceae bacterium
GCAATGGCGTCAAAAAATTCAATTGTGGGAAGAGCAAGCAGCTCACTTAAAAGGACAAAAAGTCATTGTCCATCACAAGAATTGGAGTTATTTGCTGCAATGGCTTGGTATTGATATTATTGGCGATATAGAGGAAGGCGAGTCCGCACTCCATTGGTTAGGTGAATCGTTAATTTTTTGCATGATCTGCATTGCACTTATCTGGGAAATGCGTCGGACTAAAAAACTAACAAAAAAGGTAAATAGTTATGAAACTGAGCTTCAATCCTTAAAGGGGCAACTTGCCACGGTTGTAAAAAAGCAGTTTGAAGATTGGGAACTATCGAAGTCAGAAAATGAAGTTGCATGGTTAATTATCAAAGGCTTTTCATTTGCAGAAATCTCAACAATTAGAAGTGTTAGCGAGCGCACTGTGCGTCAACAAGCTGGAGCGATTTATAGAAAATCAGGAAGCACAAATCGTTCAGAATTTACAGCTAGTTTTTTAGATGACCTTCTTAACCAACCCAGAATAAGTTAAATCTGTTGTACTGTCTAAGTAGGCTAAGACTTAAGTTAACACCTAAAACGCTGTTTATTTTAAACCTATAACTTACACTTATTATTAGAGTCATAGAGTTTTAATTTACACTATTGACTGATGAGCTAGCTTGATTTATTCGCGCACATTGATTACTTCAAAATAGGTGAAAAAAAACCAACCTCGATCAAATAATAAAGAATAGAAATCATTTCACGAAGAAGAGTAATGTGGGAATTCGTAAACGACTTACTAAACTGTAAAACCTTTTATAGGAAGTCAATTAAGCGATAATCATACCCAGATATGACACATCAATATCTACATTAATATAAGCCATGCCCAATGTGTTCAAATATTCCATGCGATCTGCTTTCATTAGGTCTATCTCGGGAATGCCAAAACCATTCACCTCATAAACCCCCGCCAGATAGGCCATGAAATTTTCTCCCTCTTGAGTTAGCAATAAGCTGGCTGCACCGACATCGGGTTTGACTTGGTCGTTTACTGTATCTGGAAGTGTCACTGAAAAAACCACTGCTTGCTCTTCACCTTCAAAGCGTACACTACGATTTCTGACCGTTTGTTCGGCCCAGTAAAAAGCGAGTTCTTTGCTTTGTGTCAGAAACACAGGTTCAACCGATTCGGTATAGCTATTACCGATAGTTGCCATGGTCTTTTTGGTTACGTCTTTTAATGCTCTATCGCCAGAGCGGAGCAAACCTTGTTCTTTGATTGAATCGGCCAGTGCTGATGACGTGCCGTGATACCAAACATTGCTTGTAGTAAAGCCTTGTTTGCTTAGTAACTCTTGAGCATCTTTAAGGTAAGTAGGTGTTTTTGTCATAACTGTCATAACTGTAATTGCTGCCTTAGTCGACATTGTTTTATCAGTGAATAGTAGAATGATCGGAATTATAACGTAATGAGCTATTCATAAAATAGAGGGTCATAAAAAAGGCGATCCCTACATAAAAGTAGGAATCGCCTTTATATCCCGGAGGAATATTTTAGCTATTCAACGCTTAGTTGAACTGGTTAGACGTGTTTTTCGCGCCGCCAGCTTTAAGAGCGTTTTCACCCGCATAGTATTCTTTGTGGTCATCACCTAAGTCAGAACCTGACATGTTTTGGTGTTTAACACAGGCAATACCTTGACGAATTTCTTTACGCTGTACGCCAGCAACATAGCCCAACATACCTGCTTCACCAAAGTACTCTTTCGCTAAATTATCAACAGACAATGCAGTTGTGTGATAAGTCGGTAGAGTAATCAAGTGGTGGAATACGTTCGCTTCACGCGCAGTATCAGCTTGGAAAGTGCGAATACGAGCATCCGCTTTAGCAGATAATTCAGATTCATCGTATTCAGCAGACATTAGGTTTGCACGGTCGTATGCAGATACGTCTTCACCCGCTTCAACCATCGCATCATATGCTTGTTGGCGGAAATTTAGCGTCCAGTTGAAAGATGGCGAGTTGTTATAAACAAGTTTCGCATCAGGGTGAACTTTACGAACATCATTCATCATGCCAGCAATTTCGTGGACAGTCGGAACTGCAGTTTCAATCCAAAGTAGATCAGCACCGGCATTGATAGCACCGATACAATCGAATACACAACGCTCATGACCTGTACCAGCACGGAACTGATATAAACCAGAAGGTAGACGCTTAGGGCGAACCAATTTGCCATCACGGTTAAAGCATACATCACCTTCAGCCATTTCAGATACGTCGATTTCTTCAACATCCAAGTAAGAGTTGTAGATATCACCAGCATCACCTGGCTCTTTAACAACAGCAATTTCTTTAGTAAGACCAGCGCCCTCAGAGTCAGTACGAGCAACGATAATGCCGTTATCAATACCTAGCTCTAAGAAAGCATAACGCAATGCACGAATTTTAGAATGGAAGTCCGCATGAGGAACAGTTACTTTGCCGTCTTGGTGACCACATTGTTTTTCATCTGCAACTTGGTTTTCGATTTGAAGTGCGCATGCTCCCGCTTCGATCATTTGCTTTGCCATTAAATAAGTAGCTTCCGCATTACCAAAACCAGCATCGATATCGGCAACAATTGGCACAACATGAGTTTCGTAGTTATCGATTTGGTTTTGAATGTCTTTTGCAGCAACATCATTACCCGCTTCACGAGCTGCATCTAGTTCACGGAAAAGACCGCCTAATTCACGTGCATCAGCTTGACGCAAGAATGTGTACAATTCTTTAACAAGAGAAGCAACTGCTGTTTTTTCATGCATAGATTGG
>CALKZN010000007.1 GCA_938002995.1 uncultured Arenicellaceae bacterium
GTGATTTGATTGTTGCAGATGAAGAGGGCATTGTTGCTATTCCTGCAAACGATATTGAAACAATCCTAGGTAATGCATTAATCAAAAAAGCTAAAGCTGAAAGCACCTCATTAGATCAATGGCGCGCTAAGCATTATCAAAAAATTCAAGAAATTGTTGGCTAATAAAATCGTATTTCAAAGCCGTACTTCAGAATAAAATTTCACATATATGTTTCAATGTTTTTAGCGTTTCAATGTTTAAAAAAGGCTAGTTAATTATGGATCACTTTCGAGGCGCGTTGGCGTCACAGCACTTGCAAGAGCTATTGGATGACAATGTCATTCAATTAGAGCAACCCTTGTTCGACGATCAACTTCAACCTGCAAGTTTAGATTTGCGCCTTGGCAATATTGCCTACCGAGTTAGAACGTCATTTTTACCTGGTGTTGGGCGGTCAGTGCAAACCTGTATTGAAAAGCTGACAATGCATAAAATTGATATCAGCAATGGTGCTGTTCTTGAGCGAGGCTGTGTGTATATAGTTCCTCTGCAAGAATCACTAGCATTGCCAGCATCATTGGCGGCAGCGGCAAACCCTAAAAGTTCTACAGGACGATTGGATGTATTTACCCGATTAATTACTGATGAAGCACGTGAATTTGATCAGGTGATTGCTGGCTATCATGGGAAATTGTATGCGGAAATTTGCCCACAAACTTTCAGTGTCTTAGTTCGTTCTGGATCGCGTTTGTCTCAATTGAGAGTAAGAGCAGGTGATTCATTTTTAGATGATTTTGAACATGTGCAATTGCATGAAACGCGCCAACTTACCAACGATAGGATTTCGACTGAACACATCCGCGGAGGCATTCCTCTTACAGCAGACGTGAATGGTGAAAATAATGATGGTTTAATTGGTTACCGTGCTAAGCGTCATGCAGATGTGATTGATATCGATAAAGTCGGCGCTTGTGTAATGACTGATTTTTGGGAGCCTATTTATGCCAACGATCACTCGGAAACATCAGGCTTGATTTTAGATCCGGGAGAGTTTTATATTTTGGCTTCACGAGAAGCGGTGCATGTGCCAGTAGATCATGCGGCTGAAATGGTAGCCTATGACAACTTGGTCGGTGAGTTTCGAGTGCATTACGCGGGTTTTTTCGATCCTGGATTTGGTGCGCCGGAAGCTGGTGGAGAAGGTTCACGAGCAGTGCTTGAAGTGCGTTCTTATGAGGTGCCTTTTCTGCTTGAACATGGCCAATATGTTGGTCGTTTAGTCTATGAATCTTTAAGTGCAATGCCTGAAACTGTTTATGGTGAAGGCTTGAGTTCAAATTATCAATCCCAAGGTTTGAAGTTGAGCAAGCACTTTAAGGATGTACATTAGAGCAAATTCCGCTATTTTTTTGTCAAAATGAGTCTGATATGCTCAAAACGCGTTGCAAGTAGTACGTTATGAGTGTTTAATCAGGCTATGGCCTTATTAACCAACAAGCTAATAACAACGGCATTTGATGCTTTACAGAAAATCGTCTTTGCGGTCGTGATTTTAGTGGTGGTTCTGGTATCTAACTGATATCGGAGAGAGGCAAATGATCACTCAAGCCTTTCTCTTTAGAGAAGGGCTTTTTTATTGCTTGTTTCTGTGGGCAATATGATTGTTTAAAAACATGAGCTGATTAAGAGATAAATCGAAAAATAATTTTCAATGGTAATGCCATTATGACTGTATCGAAAGAAAATATCCGAGGCTCCCATGCCTTGCTTGAGTGTCTAGTTGCTGAGGGTGTCGACACATTGTTTGGTTATCCCGGTGGTGCGATTATGCCGGTTTACGATGCAATGTATGACTACTCTGAGCAGTTGACGCATATTTTGGCTCGTCATGAGCAAGGTGCGATTCACGCTGCCGAAGCATATGCACGAATCGACCGTAAAACAGCAGTCTGTATTGCTACTTCAGGCCCAGGTGCGACTAACTTGCTGACAGGTTTGTATGATGCCTTGCTTGATTCAACGCCTTTAGTTGCAATTACCGGTCAAGTGCTAGATTCATTGCTGGGTTCAGATGCATTCCAAGAGTCTGATATCATAGGAGCATCAGCACCATTGACCAAATGGAATTACCAAATCAGTGATGCTAAGCAAATTGCTGAAGTTATGCGCAAGGCATTTTATATTGCGAATTCAGGGCGTCCGGGTCCAGTACTGATCGACATCACTAAAAATGCGCAAATTCAGATATTGGAAGAGTTTTCTTACGAAAGTAATAAAGATAATCCAAAGGTTAATATTCGAAGTTACCGACCACTACCAAAGGTTAAATCACAAGATATTGCAGCAGCTGTTGAATTAATTGATGAAGCGAAACAACCATTAATTTTAGCGGGACATGGCGTGCATATCGCGGATGCTCAAGACACATTAAAAGCGTTTGCAGAAAAAACAGGTATTCCTGTTTCAACCACATTCCATGGTTTGTCTTCTATGCCAGCAGGGCATCCTCTCTATGTTGGCTTGCCAGGTATGCATGGTAACTATGGCCCGAACTTTTTGTCGAATGAAAGTGATGTTGTGATTGCGATTGGTATGCGTTTTGATGATCGAGTAACTGGCGATTTGCCACGTTACCTGCCTGACGCCAAAGTTATTCACATTGAAATTGATCAAGCTGAGATCAATAAAAATGTTCCAGCTACTGTCGCTATTCATGCGGATGCCAAACAAGCACTCGAAGCATTATTGCCATTGGTTGCTGAGAAGGAGTACCCTGAGTGGTTAGCACGCTTTAGGGAATGTGATAAGAAAGAAAAAGAATTAGTCATAGATGATTTAGTCTCAACAAATGAAGATGGCACTCTTAAAATGCCACAAGTCATGAGAATGGTTTCTGACAAAACAGAAGGAAATGCGGTTGTCGTTACTGATGTTGGTCAACATCAAATGATTGGCATGCGTTATTACGATTTTAAATCCAAAGATGCTTGGATTAGTTCTGGTGGTTCCGGAACGATGGGCTTTGGCTTGCCCGCGGCATTTGGCGCGGCCTATGCAGAAAAACAGCGTGCTGAAAGAACAGGTAAAGCTGCGCGCCCAGTTATTGCAGTTGTTGGTGACGGTGGTTTTCAAATGACGATACAAGAATTAGGTATGTGTAGTCAGTGGGAAGTGCCGGTTAAGATTTTATTGTTAGATAATAACTATCTGGGCATGGTTCGTCAGTGGCAGCAGCTATTTTTTGATCATCGTTATTCGCAAGTAGGTCTGACAAATCCAGACTTTGTGAAGATTTCTGATGGTTTTGGTGTTCCAGCTGAACGTGTAAGTCACGTTGATCAATTAAATGATGCCGTAGATCGCTTTTTGTCAGCGGAAACACCTTATTTATTACATGTTGAAGTGATTAATGAAGAAAACGTATTCCCAATGGTTGCAACTGGAAAATCAGTTGCTGAAATTGCATTAACGGCGGAGGGCTAAGAGATGGATTTGAATGCACCAGAAGTAGATCATGATGCTCAACATTCGTACACTCTAACGGTTTTTACTGAGAATGTTCCGGGACTTCTTTCGGAAGTTGTTTCTGTATTCACACGAATCAAAATGAATATTGATACTTTGACGGTTAGTGCGTCAAGAATCGAAGGTATTCACCGATTCACCATGACCATAGATTGCACGAAGAAACTGATTGATAAAATCACCGCGCAACTTGAAAAAAAGGTCGATATTGTCGCGGCATTTGCCTATTTATCACATGAAGTTGTTGCACGAGAAATAGCGATGTTTAAAATTGATACCAAAGTTTTGAACGATGAAAAGACTAAGAAAGAGTTGATTGATCTGCATAATCCTGCGGTTGTTGAAGAGCATGACAACTATGCGGTACTTATCAAATCTGGAAAAGAGGCCAAGATACAAGCGATGTTTGACTATTTAGAACCGCATGATTGTATTTATGAATTTGTCCGCAGTGGACGAATTGCGGTAGTTCGTGAAATGGACCCATTTAGTAAACGTTTGGATTCCATGGATAAAGAATTTCATTGATGTCTTACATGTTTCTTTAACGAAAAAGGCTAGCATTGCTAGCTTTTTTATGAGTACTTAACTATTTTGTCGCGATCATTGTTGCTCGTTTAGGGGCTGGATAACCTTCACGAGTTTTGCTTATATCGTTTGGATCTAAAAACTCTTTCAGAGAATAGCCTTTGATCCAATCAGTCCGTCGTTGTTCATCAAGGCTGGTAACGTTCTCTTCGATACACTGAATATTAGAAAATCCAGCAAGTTTTAGTTCTTTTTCTAAGCGTGCGATCGTAGGAATATTCCAAACATTACGCATTGCGGCATATCGATCTTCGGGTATTAAAATACCATTAACCAAACCATCGCAGTCTTCATCAACTATCAATGTTTCCAAGACCAGTTCACCACCATCTCTGAGTGTGTCGCATAGCTCGAGTAAATGCTGTTGCATATCTCTTCGATGGTAAAGAACACCCATCGAAAAGGTTGTATCAAAAAGCACCATTTTTTCAGGCAAGTCTTCAATGCCGACCGGAATGAAATCAAATTTTTCAGATTTGATGTAACGTTGGCAAGCAAGGTATTGCACAAAAAAACGTTTAGTTGGATCAATGCCGAGTACATAGTCAGCGCCTTCTCCAAGCATTCGCCAGCAGTGATAGCCACTGCCGCAGCCAACATCTAATACACGTCTGCCAGACAAATTAGTAATATGCGGTGAAATACGTTGCCACTTCCTATCTGAACGCCATTCGGTATCTATTGATACACCAAAAAAATCATACGGACCTTTGCGCCAAGGAATGAGTTGTCGCAGCAAAGTATTGAGTTGTCCTATTTCGGCGGGAGTTGCATCACTTTCTTTGCCAATAGTGATTAAATTTGTGGAGAATTCAATTTGACTGGCGGTGATGTCTGGCAATGTTTGAATGATTTCAAGCCACTCATTTAAGTGTCCATGCTTTTTTTGTTGGACTTGTGCTTCCAACATGTCTGCAAGTTGGGAACGCCAAGGTGCAAAATCAGAGCGATTTAAGAAGTGATCAAAATTTAGATGCATTGCTTGTTCGTATTAGTGAGTTGCAGAGCTTATTTAATCGCTAGAAATGAGCAAAAAGCTGTATTTTGGTGCCATTGTGCAGTGTGTTCAAAGCCAACACCTTGCAAGCGTTGGATATGCGTGTCGCTGCTTTCTTGTTTCATGATATTTTCAATAGCATCACGTTTTTGGGATATTTCAAGATCACTGTAACCTTGTTCACGCTTGAATTGATGATGCACTGCCGTCAAGGTTTCTTGTATAGCTTCATCATTAAAGCGTATTTTTTCTGACAAAATCAGGCAAGCACCTTTGTTCATACCAGAAAAAACATTCTGAAGTAGTTTTTCACGATCTTCTATTGGTAAGAACTGCAAAGTAAAATTCAGGACCACCATGGATGCATTTTCAATGCTTATGTCTCGAATGTCCGCCTGTTTGAATTCGACGGGTATAGATGACGAGTCACTCTCAATATAGCCTTTGGCTCGTTTTATCATGTCAGCTGAAGTATCAACACTTATGATGCGAGTACCTTTTTTGTCTTCAATGCTTTTGCGCATGGCTAGGGTTGAAGCGCCCAAAGAACAACCAAGGTCATAACATTGTGTGTTTGGTTCGACAAAACGCGCTGCAAAGTGACTCAAGTTGTGAACTATCGTTGCATAGCCAGGGACTGAACGATTTATCATGTCTTCAAATACGCTGACAACATTTTCATCGAACTCAAAGTCAGTGAGTTTGGCTAGTGGGTCTTGATAAACAGTATCGCGTTTGCGTGGAGGCATGAAATGATCGCTGAGGTTGCTTGTATAGGGTGATGTTAGTGTTAATGACGTAGTATAATCCTTAACGATTAATGCTTCCAAAGGAAAACAATCCAATTTAAATCAAATTGACGTTTAAATTCACTCGCCACTAGATATTCGTTCCATGCTGCATGTTTTATCAATAATTTTTCCGGTATTTTTTATCGTGCTTTGTGGTTACGTATATGCGCGCTTTGAGAAACCGGATATGCAAATCATCAACCGTATGATTTTGCAGTTACTGGTACCAGCGCTAGTGTTTTCAGTTATGTCGAGTAAAGACTTTGAAATTGCAATTTATTCTCAAATTGCATTAGCCGCGGCAGGCGTTGTGATTCTTTCCGGGGTGGCAGCCTATTTCGTTGCAAAACTGTTTGGCTACCAATGGCAGACACTAGTGCCACCGATGATGTTTCGAAATTGGGGCAATTTAGGTATTCCTCTCATTGTTTTTACCTTTGGTGATGATGCATTAAATGCTGCCGTGATCTTGTTTCTCGTTGGCAATGTGGTGCATTTTACTGTTGGTGTTGTTTTGATGAGCGGGCGCTTTAATGTAAAAGAGTTTTTTCAAACACCCGTCATTATTGCCATGTTGTTGGGCTTATTAGTTAATGTTACGCAAGTTCAAGTGCCTGCATTTTTGCTCCAGCCGCTAGAGATGATAGGTCAAGCAGCGATTCCTCTCATGTTAGTGTCTTTAGGGGTGAGGTTGCAGCACGTGCGTTGGAGCGATTTGTCCATGGCCGTCGTTGGCACAATTTTAGGCCCATTAGTTGGCCTAAGTGTAGCTTTATTACTATCTGTCGTTTTGGGTTTAGATGATATACAAACCAAGCAGATATTGATTTTTGGTGCTTTACCTCCTGCAGTAGTCAATTATATGTTCGCAGAACGCTATAATCTTGAGCCAGAAAAAGTAGCGTCAATTGTGCTGTTGAGTAACTTAATGTCAGTGGGTGTGTATTTTGCGTTACTTTATGTGATTACTTAGTTTTTATTTAGTTATTGTCTAGTTGTAGTCTAAGCGACTATTGTCCGTAAATTAGAGGGTTTAGTTGTAAAGGAACTTTGTGTATAGCTCATGGATAACGTTATAATACCGCCACTTGAATAGTTTGAATTTTAAACTCACGGACATGTCCACCCATCATAAAAATACATCAGGCATAGCAAGTGTCATAAAACTATAGCCGGATTGTAAACAAAATTATGTTAAAAAAAGAAAGTTACTCATACGAAGATTTAATCGCACATGGCAAAGGTGAATTACCTGGCCAAGATGCATCACGCTTGCCAGCACCTCCAATGTTGATGTTTGACCGTATCGTTGAAATCAATGACGATGGCGGCGAACATGGCAAAGGTAGAATTGTTGCTGAATTAGATGTGAATCCAGATCTTTGGTTTTTCCAATGCCACTTTATTGGTGATCCGGTCATGCCGGGCTGTCTTGGTCTTGATGCTGTTTGGCAATTGATTGGGTTTTTTCTTGGCTGGATTGGCGGGCCGGGCAAAGGTCGTGCATTAGGTGTTGGCGAAGTTAAATTTACAGGGCAGGTTGAGCCAGATGCAAAACTGGTTCGTTATGAAATTGACATGACACGAGTGATCTCTAGACGTTTGTTTATGGGTATTGGCGATGCTCGAGTGTTGGTCGATGGCAAAGAAATTTATACTATGAAAGATCTGAAAGTAGGTCTTTTCACAGACGCATAAGCTTATAATCTAAGCGCTAAGAGGTTTATTATGAAACGCGTAGTCGTTACAGGTTTAGGAATTGTTTCCAGTATTGGTAATAATGCAGAAGAAGTTACAGATAGCTTGAGAAATGGAAAATCAGGCATTGAGTTTTGCGAGGACTATGCAGAATTAGGTATGCGCAGCCAAATTGCTGGGCGAGTGCATATTGACCTAGATGCATTTATCGATCGTAAGCAAAAACGTTTTATGGGCGATGCTGCTGCATTTAACTTCATTGCTATGCAACAGGCAATCGAAGATGCAGGCATAGATGCTGAAGCTATTAAAACAGATTCAAAAGTTGGTTTAATCACTGGTTCTGGTGGTGGTTCTTCTAAGGCTAGCATTGCGGCTGGAGATACTGCGCGCTCACGAGGCGTTAAACGTATCGGACCATATGGAGTGACTAAAACAATGGGTAGTACTACATCGGCATGTTTAGCGACAATGTTTGGCATTAAAGGAACGAGTTATTCTATTAGTTCTGCCTGCTCAACTAGTGCGCATTGCATAGGCCACGCAGCTGATATTATTCGCTCTGGTCGTCATCACACCGTTTTTGCGGGTGGTGGTGAGGAAGAGACTTGGGAAATGTCGATTTTATTTGATGCCATGGGCGCAATGTCGAGTAAATATAACGACACTCCAGAAAAAGCATCTCGTACTTATGATGTTAATCGCGATGGTTTTGTTATTGCTGGCGGCGGCGGAATGTTAGTGCTAGAAGAGCTTGAGCATGCCCAAGCTCGCGGTGCAAAAATTTA
>CALKZN010000008.1 GCA_938002995.1 uncultured Arenicellaceae bacterium
AATCAAAGAAACTTCAAAGATGAGAGCTTACACATTGTTTCTCAAAGCGGAGATTTCGCAGAAAAACGCTTACTGTCAAATGCGTTAAAAGCAGCGGGAGGAATCAGGCCTGATGCTGATTTATCACGTATCCAACTTATCCGACAACATCATCATTATGAATATGACCTAAGCGGACTTATTTCTGGAGAAACTATTCAATCAGACCCCGTCCTCATTAATGGTGACACTCTTATTGTTCCCTCTGTTGGATATCTACAAAAAGAATTATTTAATCTATCGCGAGTCACGCCTCCTGGTTTTCGAGTTTTCATGTCAAATTTAACCGTCCCAGCAAGCAGTAATAACACCTCTGCAATTGGCAAATATTCTTCAAACCTCCCTCTTGGCTCTCGCTTATTAACAGCCGCCATATCGGCAAACTGTGTCGGTGGAACACAGCAAGTCAACGCAAAAAGGATCATCGTCTTAGCTGGCATCGATTTCAAAACAAATATGTTACAAGTCACCCAAAAAAGTATCGAAGAATTATTAAGCCATCCTAATGCAGATCAAACCAACCCCTATTTGCTCCCTAACGATCACATTGCATGTTTCGATTCATCTATCACGAATTGGAGAGATATTGGTCGAGCAATAAGTGACATTTTGTCGCCCTTACGAGTACTAGGAGGTGGATTATGATTCAGTCTATTACAACTACTTTATTGGCTATATTTAATAGAATCTCAAACATTATTTACCGATTTTGTTCTCGCTTAAGTCGCTATGCCTTCGCTGGAATAATCCTTAACTCTGTTATTTGGTCATTAGTTTTTGCCACAATAACCATCTTGCCCGAACGCTATGAAAGTCATTGGACTTTGATCTTACCTGGTGCTGGTATCGGCGGACGAATTGACATTGATAACATAGGTTCAGCAAGTGCAATAGTAGAATCAGGTTTCTCTAGCAGAAACCTAAACCCCAAGGTCAGTTATAAATCAATTGCTCAAAGCAGCAAAGTCATTCAAAGAGCCGCTCAGTCTCTAGACATGACAGTCAAATCATTCGGAAAACCGCACATTAAATTAGTCGATCAAACGTCATTAATATTCTTTGCTATGGATAGTGATACTGCCAAATTAGCGCAAAAAAAATCATGGGCACTTTACCAAGCATTACAAACGGAAATTGATCACCTTCGCCTTGATGAAATTCGTCACCGTGAACAAGGAATACAAACAATGCTCAAAAGTTTGAGCACAAAATTAAACCAAGCAAAAAATAATTTATTAACTTATCAAGCACAAAATAAAATAGTCACTATTGAACAATTTAATCGCATTCCTTTGTTCATAGAAGACATGCACATAGAACTTCTAAGATTGAACGCTCAAAAAGAACAAGCCTATGAAGAAATGATGACTCTCCACCGTATTTTAGGATTGACCTCAAAACAAGCGTCACAGCTATTATCCCTACAAGCTGACCCATTGTTCAATAAGTTATTGGAGAGTCAATCCAAAGCGAGTGTAACGCTTTCAGAACATAAAAATCAGTTTGGCCAAGGACATCATAAAGTCAAACAATATCAACTTGCTTATGAATCTACTACAGCAACTATCAAAACTAGAATCGAAACCTTAATTGGCAAACAACAGCATTGGCTAGATAAAACGGCTTTAGCAGGAAATAGCAAACGCAATGATTTGCTATATGACTTAATCAATAAAAAGATAAATTATGAAGGCTTTAAACACAAAGCTATTCAATTAGAACAACAAATTATTTCTTATGGAAGTCGCTTACAAAACCAAACTAAAAATGTGAGCAGATTAGATGAGCTTGAACGTGAACATCAAATTGCTGAAGCTGTTTTCACCTCTGCGGTTGCCAAAATTGATACGGGGAAATCTGACATTTTCGCGTCTTACCCGATGTTACAACTGTTTATGGAGCCCACTTTACCGAAAAAAATCAGCGGCGCTCGCCCTCTGCATATCTATCTAGGTGGTTTTTTTGGAAGCGCTCTATCCGTTTTAATACTCATCATATTATGGATAAGAAGGCTTAACATCGATAACTCATTACAGAACTCCTAAAGGAGGTAGAAATGATAAATATTTCTACTGACTTAAACACAGAAGAAAAAATTGTCAATTACGGCATTCGCTTCATTTGGATATTCTATTTCACTGGATTGTTATATGTTTCTGGTTCAGTTATTGGTTGGATGTTAGTTTTAATACTGTTTTCACGATTTATCAATGGACAAACACTAAAACTACATTGGCTCGCTTACCTATGGATAATGGGTATGTTAGTCCAATTATTGGTCACTAGTGTTGGTCACATCAACAATGACCTACCGATTTCTAGTTTAATAAAATCTAGTATCGGCTGGGCCAAAGGTTGGGCTTTATTAGGTTTGTTCCCCCTGGTTGCTTCATTAAACATTCGACCTGAAGCGCTAAGTCACGCGATGGTTCAATTAGGCAAACAAACACTGTTTATCACTCCATTTTTAATCATTGCAGCTTACATTCATTTCCCCGGAAGTTTGTATAGTTCTCCTTTGAAATTTCTGGCTAACCCTTCTTTTTTTGAAGTTGAACTATATGGTTTAAACGCGTCTACAGGGTTGCCACGTTGGAGACTTTTTACACCTTGGGGGCCAGCTTTAGGCCTGTATGGCAATTTATTATTTGCCTTTAGCTGTTATCAAGCCAAACGTTCTTATCGTTACTTAGGCTTTACAGCTGCAATTATCATGGTGATATTGTCGCAATCGCGTATGGGAATGATCTGCTTGTTATTCATACCCAATTTTTGTTACCTACTCATCCATTTAAAGAAACTAAAATACCTCATCATTCTGGCTTTATTATCACCAATAGTGGCTGCCTTCGTACCTTACTTGATTGATACCACTGAAGATATTTTGCAACAAGTTCACTCTGCTCGAGCGGACTCATCACGAGTAAGAGGCGCATTAGAACGGATTGCTATTGAGCGCTGGCAGGAAGAAGCGCCCATTTGGGGACACGGAATCGTCGAGAAAGGTTCACATTATGTAGAGTACATGCCTATAGGCTCACATCACACTTGGCTTGGACTTTTATTCGTCAAAGGTTTAGTCGGCTTATTTGCCATGGCAATACCTTTTGTTAGCACCATTCTATGGGTCTGTATAAAATACTTCTCATCAAGCTCATCAGAAACATGCTTTCGTAGATACCGAACCTCATTGCACTTACTATTAGTTCTATGCGCTTATAGTTTTACTGAAAATCTCGAAATTTTGGCTTACCTCCATTGGCCAGCATTACTTTTCATTGGGTTAACCATTAAATTTAGCCTAGAAAAGTACACTATACACACACAATAAATAAAGATACTCATGACTATTTACATTTCTTTTACATATTTATTAGATTTATCTGACTTTTGATTTTTGTGATATACCTACTATAGACATCGAACCATTAATCGATGAGGAACATCATGAAACCACTCAATCAAAAACAGCAACACACACATAAATTATCCTTTCGCAAAACCACATTACTCCTTGGCGCGTGTTTACTCGCCTCACTTGTGAGCATCTCTGCTAACGCCAAACAAACGACAAAACAAATCCGTCTCTCCAGCGATTTAGCCACACCAGTATTAAGCGCTGGTAAAAGTCAAAATGCGTATATTCGTGTCGCTTTAAACGGCTTTGAATTAAACAATGATGAAATTCGCACACCATTAAACGTTGCTATTGTCTTAGATCAATCATCATCGATGGCAGGACAAAAAATAAAACAAGCAAAGCAAGCCGCAAAGATGGCAGTCAATCAACTCGATGAAGGAGATATTGTCTCAATCATCACTTATGACAGCACTGTCAACGTCTTGGTATCTGCAACCAATGCAAGCAATAAAAACGCCTTATTTAATGCCATCAATCGTATTAAAGCACGTGGCAATACTGCACTTTTCGCAGGCACCAGCAAAGGTGGCTATGAAGTACGTAACTTCCTCAGTGAAAAACGTGTTAATCGCGTAGTTTTATTATCTGATGGCATGGCAAATGTCGGCCCTAGTTCTCCCTATCAGCTCGGTCAATTAGGACAAGCCTTGGCAAAAGATGGCATCAGTGTTTCTACCATTGGGCTTGGTTTGGGTTACAACGAAGACTTAATGACACAACTAGCTAACTACAGTGACGGTTCTCACTCTTTTGTTGAGAATGCTGCTGATCTAGCACGTATTTTTGAACAAGAGTTTGGTCAAGCTAAATCTGTTGTTGCACAAGACATTGATATCAAAATTATTTTGAAAGATGGCATCACTCCTATTCGCATTGTCGGTCGCGATGGCGACATCATCGGTAACACCATTGTTACTCGCATCAACCAAATCTATAGCAAGCAAGAAAGCTATGTTGTCATTGAAGTGAATATCCCTGCTAGCCAAGCAGGTACAAGCAAGAACATTGCGAACGTTGAAGTCAATTACAACAATATGGTAGCGAACAAACGCTTTGAACTTGAAGACAGCATCACTGCCTCTTTCAGTGAGTCCAAAGAAGAAGTCAAAGAAGCCGTCAACACCAAAGTGTATGTATCAGCAGTTAAACAATTAGCCAATGAACAACGCAAAGAAGCAGTTATCTTACGAGACCAAGGTAAAAAAGATGAAGCTAAAGCTAAGTTGAAACAAAGTTCTATTTTATTGGGTCGTTCAGCAGAATATATCTCCTCTGATAAACTCAGACAAGAAAGTCTCGATGTTCAAGCTGAGGCTGATGCAGTTGCGGCTCCTTCAGCAGCAGAATGGAATAAAAACCGAAAAGCATTAAGAGCAAAATCGTATCAAATAGAAAAGCAACAAATTGATAAAAAACAGCGAAAATAGAACCTGAATATGTGTGCTAACATTTGTTAGCACACATGCTTATCAAACTCTTATAATTATATTGAAAAATACATTTCAAACACTTTTCATAAAAATATTTTGAAGTATAAATTCCCCCTCATTCTATGTTTTTTAATCCTATTACCATTAATAGTACTTTCATGGATGGGGACACAGCTTTTGCGCAACGAAAAAGTCGTTCAAGAGCACCAATTACAACAATTAGTCAGCTCACAATTACGTGAAGCTGATCAAATTATTTTAAGTTATTTTTCCGAACTTGAAAGTGCCTTGCTCAAAACACCTCCTTTTGCACGCAACGTTAATACCAGTAAGTTTTTAACAAATAATGCTGATGCCATCAGAAATCATATTCTCAAATCTCCTTATATTGAAAACATTTTCATTTTGAGCGCAAATGGACAACTTTTGTTCCCTAATAAGTTAAATGCGTCTAGAAAAGAACAAGAATTTATAACGCAAAATGGCTCACTGTGGTCAACGATGGATGCCTTCCACCCTGAAACACCGGCTGACATTAACAGCGAAAAACAACGCAGAACAAATGCTGAAAAAAATGATGATTCAAGTTTTAGTGTTTCTGGAGCATTAAGCAAATTAAGTCGCGGACAAAAATCTGAAGATCTTTATGCTGAACAAAAATCTGCTGTTGCCAATAGCGCTTCTCTGCAACCCCCATTGGCTGAAAAAAAACGAAAAAAGGTTAACACAGGTCATGGTTGGACAGTCTGGCGGACAGGCACAGAAACACATATCTTCTTTTGGTTTTGGGATTCAAACAATCAACTAACTGGATTGAAACTTGCAAATGCTTTTTGGTTAGCTGAATTGATCAACCAGCTTCCGGATGATCGCAATGCTGTTGATTTTATCGGTGACGCTCGCATTCAACTCATTAATGAAAAACAAACAGTCATGTACCAATGGGGGCAATTTGAAGAAAGCCTTATAGAAAACATCCAACCCAAAGGCCAACGTTTATTGGGTCACCCATTAGATGGATGGCGCCTGGCCTACTTTGCACCAAATAGTAATGACGATAGCCCTCAATGGTTGCTATACCTTATGTTTATCTTGATCATAAGTGCTGTCTTGGCCAGCCTTGGCTTTTATATGTTTCGTGAATATCGACGTGACATGCGCACTGCTGAACAACGCGTGACCTTTGTTAATCAAGTCTCTCATGAGTTAAAAACGCCATTAACTAATATCTGCTTATATGCGGAATTAATAGAAGCTGAAGTGGACGATAATGATGGCGTTGGTGTCAAAAATCACGAGAACTCCAAAATTCATAAGTACTCCAAAGTTCTTACTACTGAAAGCCAACGACTAGGAAGGCTAATCAATAATGTACTAAGCTTTTCTCAGTCTCAAAAGAAAGAACAACGCATTGAACCGCAAGAAGGCAGCATTGATAACACCATTCTCGCCGCAGTAGAAATGTTTAACCCCGCATTTGAGGTAAAAAACATTCAGATCGACATGGATTTAAAAGCCAGCAAGCCGGCCATGTTTGATCACAATGCTCTCGAACAAATTATAAATAACCTGCTTGGGAATATTGAAAAGTATGCCTCACATGGCAAATACGCACGCATTGAATCGACACAGACTGACAACACAACACAGATTCGCATCCAAGATCATGGCCCAGGAATAGACAAGAAACTATCTAAGCGCCTATTTGAGCCTTTTTTCCGTGGCAATTCCAAACTCACCGAAGGCGTCTCAGGTACAGGCATTGGTCTGAGCATTGCAAAAGAACTTTGCCAATTGCATGGTGGAGACTTAATTGTTGAACAAAATATCAAGAAAGGCGCATCGTTTCTTATCACTATCAATACACCTCAAGCAGCATCTCAAGCTACATCACAAATTACACCTCAAAAATGAAAGTACTAATCATTGAAGACGATTTACATATTCGTGAAGGCCTTGCGGATATTCTGCTTTCAGAAGGCTATGAATGTCTTATGGCAGAAAACGGCAATACAGGATTATCTCAATACCAACAACACAAACCACAATTAGTGTTATTGGATATTATGATGCCAGATAAAGATGGTTATTCTGTGTGCCGAGAAATTCGACAACAAGATATGGACACGGCTATTATTTTTATTAGCGCAAAATCCGAAGAAATTGATCGAGTACTTGGACTGGAACTTGGTGCTGATGATTACATTATGAAACCGTTTGGGAAGCACGAGGTCATTGCCAGAGTCAGAGCCGTCACTCGGCGATATCTAATGGCAAGTGAGGCCATGTCTAACAAGCATTCAATTGATAAGGAGCAAGCATCCAGTTTCCAGCTTGCTGATTTAACAGTCAACACACTGAGACTTCAAGCCGAACGTGGGCAGACAATGATTGACCTCAGCTTGAGGGATTGCAAAACCCTTCAGTTGCTGTTTGAAAAACAAAATCAAGTGGTCACTCGTGATCAATTATTCAACTATTGCTGGGGAAGAGATTACTTACCAAACAGCAGAACCTTGGATCAACACATCTCAAACCTACGCAAGGCAATAGAAGCTGATCCTAAGAATCCAACCATTATCACAACAGTCCATGGCG
>CALKZN010000009.1 GCA_938002995.1 uncultured Arenicellaceae bacterium
CATTTCCAATATTGCTATTGCCTGACCTACTTTTATCGCCTTTTCTGAACGGTTTGCCGACGTCGCAATAAATAACCCAATCGTCTTTGTTTAGTTTTTTTAGGGTTTCTAAAATGATATAAGGTTTCCATGCCCAAAAGCCTGCACCACGGGGGTTATCAAGAATTGTTTGGTTCTTCTTATAAAAATCAGAGTTGATTATATCGTCACGCGTCCAAGCGATGACATCATCAATATTCGCATATTGAGAGGCGGTGATATTGAGTAGTTTCTGTCGATTAACTAAGTTTGTATCGTGTTTATCAATTGAACCACTAAAGTTAATGAAAATTTTCTTCGCCATGAATAGTGAGTTTCCATACTGAACGAATCGTCAAAACAATATTGGATCCTTTCTCAGCTTTATAATTTAGAAGTGTTTTAAATTAAAGAGAGTTTTATAGGCATTGATCCATTATTTATGGATCAATGCCTATATTCTAACGAGGATTTACTTTCTTGTCGCAGAAATAACGTAGTGATAGGTGCGAAGGTCATTTTCATTAAAATAAAGCTGAGTATCTTGGCAGAATTCACGTAACTTCTCGATAGTCTTTAGACGTGCACCTCGACGACTTCGGAATAATGGGTCATTCTCGTAGCTGTAGCGATTCATCTCTGTCATTTTTAAATCAACTGAATCGAGCATACGGACAAAAGATTTGCGAGTGAATAAGTGTTGATTATCTTTATGCAATATCCCTCTTTCAGAAAAGTCCCAATTACCACTGATTAAATGGCGTAATAATGTCCAGTGTTGGACATTTGGAAAACAGAAAAATAGCTGTCCGTCTTTTTTTAATAATTTAAGGTGCTTGTCTAATGCTTCTTGAGGGTTAGCGAGTTGTTCTAAACTTAGAGAATAAACTAATGCATCGTATTTTTTCTTTTTCATCGCTGCATTGGCTTTGAACTCATTGGCATCAAGTTTCCACGCATTATCAAGGCTTTTCTTTGCTAGGCTTAGCGCGTCGGTATGAATATCAATGCCATGCCAAATCGATTTGGCATTGTCCTCTTTGTATTTACCGCCTAATGAACCTGCTCCACAGCCAATATCAAGCACTAAGCCTAAGTCCTTTGGTAAATGATTTAAGAGGTTGGTGTTTAAAAAAGAATAATCAGTAGGTACTTCTTTAGCCATTTTATTGTCCTATTTTATGTTCCTAAGAGTTCGATATCCCTAGATAACTTTATCATTTTTTTTATATTGAACAAAGGATAACAAGCAAGATGAAGCAAGTGCCATTTACAGGGAAGGTTTTGTAGATAAGCTTGTTAATGTAAATTTCTTAATATACTGAGGTGCGTTTTTTGTTATATCGATCGATATGCTTAACAATTGATCTATGTAATTGACCGATCTCTTGGCAATGTGTCAATTTACTCCATTTTTTAAAGAAATATTTGAAATCCACTTTTAGTTCATCGAGATTTTCCTCTATAGAGTTTTCTATGTCTACTCGGAAACTTTGTGATTTTGGCTCATAAGCTATAGACCATCCTCTCTTTTTTAAACGAAAACAATAGTCAGTATCGCTAAACTGATTACGCATTGATTCATCAAGAAGCCCAAGCTCGATAATTGCTGAGGTTCGTATTATTGCTGATTGAAATGGAACCCAGTGTTCTGATGTTGGTGTATTTATTTTACTATTAGTGATTTTCCCGGACTTATATTGTCTTTTTGGGAATGCAGACCGGCTTCCAGCCCACGTTACTCTAGTTTGGTTATTTTTACTGATTTGCATGCCCGCGACAATTGCGATAGAAGAATCACTTTCAAAACGTTTTAATGCTTGGCTGAAATAATCAGGCTTTGGCAGATGTCTAGGCTCTAAAATCCAAACAAAATCACAGTCATGCTTAATGGCTTTACTAATGCCTGTATTTAATCCTCTAGTATTGAACATATATTCGTTTCGACAGTCGATGATGTCTAACCATAATGCATCGAATCCTTCGACCTTTGTAAGCTCATTTAAGCATAGATTTAATAGCTCTAAAGACTCATTGGTATCGTTGTGATAAGGAATGATGACAGCGAGGCGTTTAGGTGCATTTTGAATATGTGAGCGATCAGCATTTTGCTGGAAGTATCCTTGGTAGTCTTTAATTGCGGTGGTTAACTTTTCTGTATCAATGTTTTGCCATATTCTTTTAGCAGCTTTTATATCTTGTTCATCAATGCTACTGACTTTGTCGATATATAAATTTTTATTCTTATGGGGTAACCAAATTAAAACCTCTGGGAGCTGTGTTGCTGTTCGAATATTTGATTTGGTGACTGGCAATAAAGTGGTGGGTTTGCCAAACGCAGCTGCAATATTGAGTGAAAGATCGCCCGTTGTAATTACACTGTCGCAAGCAGCGATCAGATGAGTGAATTTATATATTGATGTTGCCAAGTCTGAGCAATCACAAAATGAATTATCTGAAAATTGGACAGGGTTTGGTGTGATTACGTGAAACCCCATAGAGATAAGAGAGGTGATTAATGTTTGTACGAATTCTGTATTACATGTTTTGAGCACATCAGTCGCGATTAGGTGTAAAAAAACAATTGGTTTATTTTCTGCGAATCTTGATTCGAGCTGTTGCCTAACTTGCAAACTAAGCTCTGTGTCATAAGCTAAATGTGGTTGTAGGTTGTTGTCAGAGATTATATTTTCCAAAGAAAATGCGGTGGAAAAAAAAGTATTATGCGACATAGTGCCGAATTCTGAAAAATTCAGAATTCCTGTCAGATTGATGTAAGCATTCATGGACATGAATGCTTCTACATCCATAATATTGTTATGGACAATAACCTCAGCATTGATAAGCTCTTCATTATTCTGATAGATTTCAGCGAAACGAAGATTAAAAGATTGCATCAAGTGAAAAGTGACCTTCCTAGGCGCGAGGAGTTTGCTGAGCCGTTGTAATATGGCTAAGCCAATATAGTTGTCACCATAATCGCCACCAATTCCATTAATGATAGCAATGTGAATATCATTTTTATTGTCTAATAATGTGATTAATTCAGAAATTGAATCAATGTTGTAATCTGTGATGTTAGCGGGGAAGTTAGCTTGGCTTAGGATTGTGTTGGTTTGTTCTTGAGATACCTGAATAATCGCATTTTGTTTTTCCTTTTCTAAGGAAACTTGTATTTGCTTCAGATAGGAATCAGAAGTGATATACATATGCGAGAAAGGAATAATGTCATCCTTAAACGCTAAAGCTGATTGCAATTCAAATGCCGTTGCTTCCTGCGTTTTTATAGCAGGGAGATTTTCACGGGTAAAGAAAAAGCGTAGCATAGAATGATTTACAGAAAGAATGTGCCGATATAGGCTATTTAATATTGTTTTAAGGGCTAATTATAAATGCTAGTTTAGTATAATTTTTCCTGTAAAATCATATCATTATTCAAGTGACTAGGATTGTCTATTAGCAATTATAGTAATAAAAACAATGAGTAGAGGATTAATAGTGTTTATTGGCGTTGTTCAAGTATCAATAAATATTGAATGAGTTATCGTGTTACATTTTTTCTATACATATCATCAACTTCCTACGATACAAACACCGGGAGCAACCCCATTTCAGATTTCTTCTGCAGCTAGGTATCGAGATAAGATCGTACCATTTAGTCATTTTTATATAACGTCGAATCCGTATTTTAGAAAAATAAAAAAAAGTGTCGGAAATGAAAACGTCAATAAAATAAAAAATATGAATAGTGCGCAGGTTGCTGCAGTTCGCGCGGACCAACGTTTTCCTGTCGAACTAAAGACATTAGGTGTTGATGCGGTTGATGCGATCAAATCCCAGTTTGCAACAGAAGATGAGGTGAATCTGATTATTGTTAATGGTATTGGCACGGGCTTTGGTGATAATTATGTTGGCCTTGGGGCAATCCAAAGATTGCAAGAACTATTGGCGCCTCGGAAAGTAAATTTTCATTTGATGCAAACTATGAATGAACGTGCGGCACCAGTTTACATGCGCGAGCCGAATGTTTTTTTATTGAATAATTGCGTCAATATTAAAAAATTTATGCAAATGGATTTTTATGTGAATTTGACAGGTATGTTGGGTTTTTCAGAATTTGACGATATGCCATTGGTGAGCTTTATGGCAGATAGTTTAAAAGTAAAAGAATTGTCTTCTATCGAGGAACTTCAACCAAAATTACAGCTAGACCCTTTTAAGCTCCAATCAATAAATTATGCTATTAATCAAGCTTTCAATCACAATTATCGAAAGCAACCATTGGTATTATTTCATCCTAAAGCATCTTCTCCGGTAAGGACTATCAGTAAAAAAGTTGGAGATACGATTATTACGGCATTAATTGCACATGGTTTTCGTGTGATTAGTGCTTTTCCATATGATTTTAATTCTCAGGGTGCTGAGGGCTTTGTGTCGATAGATCATATATCGTCTGATGTAGATGATTTGCTACATATTACCGAGTGTTGTGACGCTGTTGTGTCCGTCGGGACAGTGCTTTATCACCTTGCTGCAGCATTACATAAGCCAACGATTTTATTGCCTTCAGTGAAAGCAGATGTAGATTCAGGCAATGTATTGCCAGGTGTAAAAACGTGGGTTCCAGAAGAAAGTGTAGCCTTGATTATCGATAAACATAAAAGCCGTGAAGAAGAGGACTTAAAAATTGCAGAGCAAATCTGGAAAAACATTGATCCATTAGAATTGAGTCAATTTTTGCAAGGTATACTCAAAAAAAGCGTGTAATAATATGGTCAAAACAATCAATATTCTTTTCATTCACCCCAATTTTCCAGGCCAATTTAAAGCATTGCTAAATGATTTGGTAAAAGTTCCTAATGTTAAAGTTGCCTTTATAACACGCAATCCGAATGCTGAAATGGCGGGCGTAGATATTCAAAGATACCAACTTCCCGAGAAACCGCTAGTTTCACAAAACGAAACGGTCGTTTATGAAACGTATAAATATCTTCGAGGGACTAATAACAATCTTTTTGAAACGCATGAAGTTACTAAAGCAGCACTGAAACTCCAATATGAAAAGAAATTTGAACCACATGCGATCATTGGCCATATTGGTTGGTCTGGCACATTATTTATGAAAGATGTATTCCCCAATAGTAAAATAATTGCTTATTGTGAGTGGTTTTATCGCCCTGAAACTTCATGGCAGTCTTTTATAGGAGAAGAGCTCTCAATAGAGCAAAAAACTAGCATTCGTATGCAGAATGTTTCCGCAACATTATGCATGGAAAATATGGACGTAGGTGTTTCACCAATGCTTTGGCAACGCAGTGTTCACCCTCCAGAATATCAAGAAAGAATTGAAGTTATTCATGAAGGGATTGATACGAAACTATGTAAATCTTATCCGCTTGCACCTTTAAAAGTGCCTGGTGCTAATCTTAAGAAAGGTACAAAAATTATCACTTACGTTTCACGCGCTTTAGAGCCTGCAAGAGGTTTTTTTACCTTTATGGAGGCCGTAGAAAAACTATGCCAACGAGACAAAAACATTCAATTTGTTGTTGTCGGCCGTGAACGTTCTGCTTATTCAGACAGTACTGGCGATGGGCCGAGTTATAAGCAACAAGCAATGGGAAAATATCAGTGTGATTGGGATAGAGTTCATTTCACAGGAAAATTAAGCTATGAGGATTATCTGTCGGTACTCAGAAATTCCACAGTTCATATTTATCTCAGTTCGCCTATTTTTTTATCATGGTCTTTATTAGAAGCGATGTCTTCGGAATGTGCGATTGTCAGCTCGAATAATGCGCCAGTCAATGAAGTCATAGAACATGATGTTACTGGAAGATTAGTGCCATTTTTTGATGCACAAGAATTATCTAATCAAGTCTTAGAGTTGTTAGAAAATCCAGCAATCGCTAAGCGTTTAGGTGTAGCTGCAAGAGATTTAGTCGTTAAACGCTATGATAAAAAAAAGTGCGTCAAGCAATGGAAGGACTTAATTTTGAGAACTATTCGAGATTAAATAGAGACTTAATGAAAACTAGTTATAAGCCTTAAGTATCATAAATTATTAAGCTGAAGCTCTCAGGGAAGGGTGTTTACAAAGTGTTCGGCAAATTTCGTGAAATTATCAATCCCGCTGTCCTTGATTTGAGTTTTGATTTGGGTGTTTTTCTTTTTTGAGTCAATAAGTTTAAGAGCTAACTTTATATAGTCTTGCTCGTTGCAACAAACCCATTCTTGGTTATTAGTTTTTCGAAGCAGGGACGTAGTCAGCTTTGAAGGAAATAAATCGCCTGTGAGGGTGATAATATTTGAGCCACTCATAAGCGCTGAAGAAGCTTTGGATATGGCATTGTAGTCCAAATTGTCTAGTATTAGATGACCAGGCTTGAATTGAATATTGCTGGCAAATGTAATAGATTTTTCTTGTATTCCATATTTTTCAAAGCGCTTAATCAGTTGTGTTTGTATAGGTTTGCTTTGGACGTCGAGAACGAGTTTTTTTGAACTTTGTTGTAATATTTTTGCCCAAATTCGAATTGTTTTTAATGATAAACCTGCTTCACAACCAACAGCGGCAATCGAGTTCCTTGGCATTGTTGATGTTGTTGTGTTTATAGGGTCGTTGGAGTTGGTGCCAGCGTCAATAGCAAAGTGATAATCACCCAGCTTTGCATCCAAGCTCTCTAATAAAGGAGTGCTAAATACGCCTGCGTGGACTAACCATGCATATTGCTTCTTAGCGAGGTTGATACCAAAAGCACGTTCACGAGTCTGTGTATGCATACCTCCTACATCAACTAAAACATCTTCTACTGTCTCTCTACACAAGCGAGCAAAATCAGCATCTGATAAAGATCGGCAGTTTTTTATGACAATATTTGATGATTTTGAGATAGGTAAAATGCCAGATTGGTGCCAATAAACTGTTATTTGGTGGCCCATTTTTGCGATCGCATTAATGGTAGGCCTAACAATTGTTTTCCATTCCAAAGCGAGAGTAGATCCAATAATAAAGCCAATTTTTAATGGCTTAGTAATATCAATATCTTCGTTATCGTAAGCTTTGTTCTTAGGGATAAAGTAATCACCCCAAATAGCTATTTCTTGTTTGAGAGATTCTTCATCAAATTGATTGAAGCGAATGCCATGATAGATGTGGCTAGCGCTTGATGTATGTTGGCTGGGCGTAACTAAGCGCAATATATTTAATGTTTGAAAGGCGTCTTCATGCAAGCCTAGCTTTAATTCAACTGAAGCTTTTTGCAGCAGTGCTTTGTGATAATCAGGTTGGATATCTAGTACACGATTGAATGTGTCTATAGCTAATTCAAAGTTACCCAATTGAGCATGGGCGAGTCCGAGGTTATATAGCCATTGCGAGTTATCACCTGATTCTTCAATCAGTAAACTTAGAAGTTCTTGTGCTTCTTTGGCTTTACCTACGCCTAATTGTAAACATGCTTGATTATTAAGAATGTATCCAGACTTTGGGTTGAGTTCAGCTGCTTTAGACCCTACTTGCCGAGCTTTCTCAAGCTGATTACTCATATAATATGTTGTAAATTTTAAGGCATTGGCTCTTACATTATCTGATTGTCTTTCAAGGACTTCATCAATAAACTTGATTGCATCGTCAAATTGATTTGTTCGAACGGCTCTGACAGCTTGACGAAGTAGGCGTTTAACTGATTTACCGCTGTGCGTGCCTTGTGTTACTACAGACGTATTCATGCTGTAACTCCATGTGACTTCTCTGAGGATCCGAGAATTTTTTCATTAGTATCGATACCTTGCTCTTTATTTCTAGCATGACACCAAAGTTTCCATTTTTCTTGAATAGCACTACAAAATTGTTGGGTAAATTGTTGGTGATCTAATAATGTTGAATTTTGCATATCATTTCGCAATGATTTTGACAGTTGCTTTAAGCGTTTTGTATCTTTACTCAATGAGGTGGCTACTTGTGCAAAATCTTCGATAGTTGTTACCACTAAATCCTCAAGTTTGAGCTGATTCAAAATGCTGGCAGATACTCGGCTAGCATGAGTTTCCCCGCTTAAGCTGATTATCGGCGTTCCCATCCATAATGCTTCCAAGGTTGTAGTGGTGCCATTATAAGGGCTGGTATCAAGTGCGATATCAATATTGTTGTATTCATCTAAATGATCTTGAATTTTTGCTTTTGAAGTTTTTAAGATCAAACGTTTTTCACTGATTCCTCGTTTGGAAAATTCTGTTATCAAATGTTCTTTAGCATTGTCATTAATCAATTGTTGTCTTTTGACATATAGTGTTGATTTAGGCACAGCCAGCAATGCTGCTGCCCAAGCATCTAATGTTGTTGAAGAAATTTTAGCGAGATTATTAAATGAACCAAAGCGTATAGGCTTTTTTAAATTTTTTGAAATTGCTTTGACAGCAGGAGCATCTTTATGTGGTTGGTAACAAAGAAAGCTATTTTCTAAACGAATTAACTCTTCAGTGAAATAGTCTCGTTGATCGCCTTGAGGATCCGCAATGTTATCGGTAATTCGAAAATTGATGCTATCGAGTCCGGTCGTAGATGGATATCCAAGCCAACTGATTTGAATGGGTGCTATATGCTGCGAAAAAATACCGAGTCGATTATTAGCAGAATGCCCACTCAAATCAATCAATACATCAAGTTGATCGGCGCCCATTTGCGCCCCAAGCAACTCATCACTTTGTCCAGATGCATCATGCCATGAATCACAAAGTGCTTTGATTTCTTTGGTGATTGCATCAGGCTTTGCTACATCACTATAGGCAAAAACTTGAAATGATTTGCGGTCAATGTTTTGTAGCAAAGGTGTGATGAAGAAACTGACTGCATGTGCGCAAAAATCACCTGAAACAAAGCCGATTTTAAGCGGCTTATCTGGGTTGGCATCGCGCCATGTATTTGAGCCTGTCTGATGTTCTGGGTAGGCTTTTTTTGCCCAAAGGCGTGCTAGTTGAAAGTTAGATTGCTGAGTATATGCACTAGAATAATTGCTCCAATAAGCAAGTCTTTGTAGGTGCTGTGCTTTTTTAGGTTCTAAGAAAGCAGCACGCTGATAACTTTCTATACCTTGGCGAACTCGACCAGTACGACAATATATACGACCTAGTTGACTGTGAAAGTTTACATTGGTGGGTTGTTGTTGACAGCCTAATCTGAGCAGATTTTCTGCCTCATCTAAATCGCCATTGCTGCTCAAGGCAATACCATATTCTAACAATAATCCTGTATCGGCTTTGGTATCACAGATGTTTTTATATATTTTTAATGCGGTAGGTAATTTATTTTGTTCTGTGAAAACGAGTGCAATAAAACGGAGTAATTCCTTATTTGATATTTTTTTGCGATAGAGTTTATTCGCTAATTTTAGCGCTTTATCGCCATGTTTTAGCAGTCTTAAAACGCGTAATTCTAAGGCATCTTTCCAGCCTAAATCCGACTCTAGCTGGCCAAGGGCTGCTAGAGCTTCGTTAAATTGCCCACTGTGAACCAGCTGCAATACATCCTTTTGTTTTTGTGTCACTTAATTCTATTCATCTTTATTAAGGCTCGCTATTGTCTTTTAAAACAGCTCTGCAAGCAATGCTCGTAGTGTTAAAATTTGTCATTAACGCCATGTTGTAATTGGGTTTTATAAGGTAAAGGTATTTGGCGATAGGTGCTGATTTTATCTCGCAGAACTGTAATGAGTTGAGCGTTGAGTTTAGCTCAGAGTTATCTAACATTATTCAGAAAGTCCTTGTCTAATTTGTTCAATCATCACATTAGGATCATTATAATCAATGAAAATCGGCCTAAGGGTATTAGCTTTCTTTAAAATTAAGCTTGGAAAACCTTGTGCACCCATGGAGCGAGATAGTGAAATATCTTCCATCAATGCATGGTTGATTTGTTCGCTAGTGATTGCTTGTTCAAAGCGTGTCGCATCCAAGCCTATGCTAGTAGCACAATCAATCAAAGCACTCAGTTCAGAAGGGTTCTTGGCGTTTAAATAATAAGCATTTTGAATAGCACTGATCATCGCTTGTTCTTTAGTTTTATCCAGTTGCTTTGCGGCTAATACTGCACGACAAGCAGGATAGGTAGAACGACGTGGCGTACATTCTTTCCAAAAATCGTAGTTGAATTCTGTTCCCGGAATACGAGCTTGAATGTTTTTCCAATAACCAGAAATTGCCTCTTGCATATCTTTAGGCATAGGTTCATCAGAATCTGGGGCTAAACCACCCACTATATATTCGATGTTAATACTATCTTGAATAGCTGTTTGGGTTGTTTGCCAAGATTTTTGGAAGCCCCAGCACCAACTGCACATAGGGTCATGAATATAATAAAGGGTAGTGGAGTCACTCATTTTTTTACTCAATATTTATTTTAGTCAACTAGTTCATAACAGGGACTATATTCCCCTGAAATTTTCATACGTTTTTGTTCGATAAAATCATTCAATAAAGCATCTAATTTTTCCATAATATCAGCGTCGCCTTGGAGTTGATATAAGCCTTTCTCTTTAATTAGGTAGACATAGTCTGCTTTGACATTTCCAGCCACAATGCCTGAAAAAGCTCGCCTCAAGTCGGCTGCTAGTTTTTCTTTTGGTTGGTCTTTGCTTAAGTTTAAAGCGCGCATATTTGCGTGGTTGGGTTCAAAAGGAATTTGAAAATCAGGCTCAACATTGAGTAACCAATTGTAATGGTAGGCATCTTCTTGTTTTTGACGGCTTTGCTGTACTTGCAACAGTCCGGCAGACATTGTTCGTGCAACGGTAACAGGGTCGTCAATGATGATTGTATATAGACAACTGGCTTCGTCACCAAGTGTTGATTTGATGAAGGTATCTAGCGCTGTAAAATAATTGGCCGCTTCTTTAGGGCCAGTTAAAATAAGAGGTACGATGACATCTTTGTTAGCAGGGTGCATTAGGATGCCAAGGATATATAAAATTTCTTCGCAAGTTCCTACACCGCCAGGGAATACGATGATGCCGTGACCCAAACGGACAAATGCCTCAAGACGTTTTTCAATGTCAGGCAAAATAATCAACTCATTGACGATGGCGTTGGGCGCTTCTGAAGCAATAATGCCTGGTTCAGTAATGCCAATGTATCGACCTTGGTTTTGACGTTGTTTGCCATGAGCTATGGTGGCACCTTTCATTGGGCCTTTCATTGCGCCGGTACCGCAACCTGTGCATATGTCAATTTTGCGTAAGCCTAGGAAATATCCCACTTCTTTGGTGTAGTTATATTCATTGTTTGTGATGGCATGACCACCCCAGCATACGACTAAATTAGGCTTTTTTCGTGGTTTTAATGCGCGTGCATTGCGCAAGATATTAAAGACTACATCTGAAGCGCTTTGTCCATTGCGTTCCCAGATGGGTACCTGATGTTGGATGTAGACGATGTCTCTAAGGACTGCTAATAAATGTTCCTCAATCCCTCTGATAAGTTTGCCTTCTACAAATGCTTCGGCTGGAGCGTTTGTAAGTTCCAGGGTAACACCACGAGATGAGCGGCTTACATTGATTTCAAAATTTTTATGTTGTTCAAGTAATGCATGGCCATCATCATGCGCCGAACCACAACTTAATACCGCTAATGCGCATTGTCTGAAAAGTGCTGAAACAGAATTATTATTAGAGCCTTCTAATAATGAAATTTCATGTTGTGAGAGTAGGTCAAGTTGACCTTTTGGTCTGATAGTGATGTCCAATTTATTGCCTTTTTGAGCTTTGATTTTATATTTTATTGACTGTCATTATATGTCTATAGGCAAAAAAAAGGCTACCTAAAGGTAGCCCTAAAGAGGATCAAAATGAAAAATTAACGTTCAGCTTGGGCAAGTAAAACCAACTCATCAACAACTTTAAATAATTGAGTGTTGCCACCAGCTTCTTGGACAGAGGTTTTAAATTTTCCGTCCACGATGACAGTTGGAACACCATTTGCGCCTGATTTAACGCTGTAGGCGTTTGCTGCACGCATATTGCTATCGACAGTGAATGAGTTGAAAGCACTTTCAACTTTAGAAGGTTCAATATCAAAATTTGCTTTTAAAAATTTAGCAAGTTGCTTGGTGTTGTTAATAGGCTTGCGTTTTTGGTGAATAGATTCAAACACCATTGGATGAGCTTTTTCATCTACGCCTAATGCTTTGAGTGTGTAGTAAGTCTTGGCATGAAAGACCCAACGCTGACTGAAAACCGCAGGCATAGGAATAAATTCAGCATTTTCAGGTTTGTTTTTTAGCCATTTAATAATGGTAGGCTCAAGTTGGTTGCAGTGAGGGCAGCCATACCAAAACATTTCACGGACTTCAATTTTGTCGCCCGTAGAAACTTTAATTGGCGTCTCAAGACGGGTGAAATGTTGACCTTCTTGAATTTGAATTTTTCCGGAAACAGCTTTCGTCGCGTCATGATTCTCTTTTTGCGCTTGGGCACTGACACCAAGTGGTAGTGATATTAGTGCAGTAAAAAATAGTGTAATAAAAAAACGTTTCATGGAATTATCTCTGTAGGTCTATATTGTATTTAGATTATTATCTAATATTTTATGATTGCTAGTCTAGCAAGACTAGAAAAAACTGTTATTAAGTATTCGACAAACGTTGTTTAATGAATGATGAATGTTAATTGCAGCCTGTCGATTAACTTATTATGAATATCTGAAAACGCGCCATTGCTCATTATTAAGATATGGTCATTCGGTTTTGCAATTTTTGCAATTTCATTAATTAAATCATCAACATTATTGATTAATTCAATAGTATTGCCAGAGAGTTGTTGAGTGTCCCATGAGGCATTTTCAGGGATAGCGAAAAAAGTGAAGTCAGCTTCTTTGACGGCACCTTTGAGTGTGTCTTTATGAACCCCCATTTTCATCGTATTTGAACGAGCTTCAATAACAGCAATTAACTGAGCAGATTTATTGTTAGATTCATGCTTGTTACCAGCTTGCTCATCAATATTTTGTTGTGAGATATTTGCTCTTAGGCCTTTGATGGTAGATTCAATCGCAGTGGGGTGATGAGCGAAATCATCGTAAATGCTGATTTCATTGACCTTTGCTTTGAGTTCAAGGCGGCGTTTTACCGATTTGAATTGTTTTAAGGCCTTACATGCATCGCTTAATTGCACGCCTACATGGTGTGCTGCTGCAATAGCAGCTACTGCATTGTTCAGGTTGTGCTCTCCAATCAGACTCCACTCGCAGGACACTTGAGTATTTTCATGATTCAATGTGAATTGTGAGCCCGAATTGTTGTTTTTAGTGATTTGGAAATCTGGTTTATTTGGTGTTGAATTTAAAGGTGCTCTGAAATTAAATTTCTTGAGCTCACTCCAGCAGCCTTGGTCTATTATTTCTTGGATTGCCACTTGTTCGGCATTGATTATAATTTGCCCATTTTCTGGAACAACTTTAATTAAATGATGAAATTGGGTCTGAATAGCGGCTAGGTTAGAAAAAATATCAGCATGATCAAACTCAAGGTTATTAATGACTAAAGTGTTTGGCTGATAGTGTATGAATTTGGATCGTTTGTCTGAAAAAGCAGTGTCATATTCATCAGCTTCAATAACAAAGAAATCAGAATTCCCCAGGCGGGCAGAAACACCAAAGTTTTCTGGAACGCCACCAATCAAAAAGCCTGGTTGATAGCCACACTCTTCAAGAATCCATGCTAATAAGCTACTTGTAGTGGTTTTTCCATGTGTTCCAGCAATGGCTAATACCCAACGGTTGTGAAGTACATTTTCAGCTAGCCATTGCGCACCAGAGGTGTATGGTAGTTTGGTATTTAAAACTTGTTCAAGCTCAGGGTTGCCTCTTGAAATAGTATTACCGACAATCACTATATCAATATCATCGTCTAGATTTGATACGTCATAACCATTAAAGAGTTTGACACCTAAAGACTCTAATTGAGTGCTCATTGGAGGGTATGTGTTTTGATCTGAACCTTGAATGTGAAAGCCCAATTCTTTAGCAAGTTTCGCGACGCCACCCATAAATGTGCCGCAAATGCCTATGATATGAATATTTTTAGTCATATTTAGTCTGATTTGCTGAATACAATGAACAAGAATAGCCTGAAGAGAGTCAGTTGATATTTATTGCTGCTGAATCTGTTGTTGAATATGCTGTTGAGCTTCTTTTAGAAATTCAGGAAAAAACAGGCTTATCAAAAATAATAATAACATTTCAATGGCAACAGCCATGAAGAATGCTTGTCCTGTACCAATTTCAAGGGAACCTCTTAAGATATAAACTTGTATAACAAATCTCCATATGTTGACAAAGAATATAA
>CALKZN010000010.1 GCA_938002995.1 uncultured Arenicellaceae bacterium
ATCAACAAGTTTCTCTGTGGGGTCTGCCACATCTTCAATCTCAACATCAGGCAGGGCTTCCAATGGGTCATCAACAGGCAAATCTGGTGGAACATTACGGTACCGCAGCGCGCCATCCATTACTTTTGAAAACACTGGACCTGCAACTAAACCGCCGTAATATACTTCTCCACGTGGATCAGAAATCACAACTGCCATCACAATTTCTGGGTTTTCTACAGGTGCGAACCCTGCAAAAATTGATGCATAGTGGTCTGACTCATAACCGCCATTTGGGCTTACTAAATGAACAGTTCCCGTTTTTCCTGCGCTAGTGTGGCGAGGCAATTTAGCTTTTTTAGCGGTACCCTCTGTGACCACTTTATGCAACATTGCATTGACCTGCTTTACTGTGTTTTCAGAAAAAACACGCTCAGCTTTAGGTTTTTCATCTTTATCTAGGGCCCATAATGAAACCGGCATAACTTTGCCATTATTTGCAAATACGGTATAAGATTTTGCTAACTGCAATACGGTAGAAGACAGACCATAACCATAAGAAAGTGTCGCATGCTCAATAGGCCGCCAGCGTTTCCTCTTTGACAATGAACCCGATTGCTGACCTCGCAAAGGAATATTTGTTTTTTGACCAAATCCAAGTTCATTCAGGGTTTTTGCCAGTTTCTTAGCAGGCAGCAGCATGGCAATCTTAGCGGAACCAATATTGCTAGATTTGATAATCACTTGTGAAACCGTGAGATCACCATGATTTTTAGTATCACTGATCCTAGAACGTCCGATTTGATATGTTCCTTTCGTTTCAATAATTGTTTCAGGATCAACCACTCCTTCATCAATTGCCATTGCAATAGCAAAAGGCTTCATCGTAGACCCAGGCTCAAACACATCTGTAATCGCACGATTTTTAAACTTAGTACTTTTTAAATCAGCGCGATCATTAGGATTAAAATATGGCACATTCGACAAAGCCAAAACTTCACCTGTTTTTGCATCTAACGCGACTAAAGAGCCACTTTTTGCACGATGCTGTTTGACCGCTGCACTCAAATACTGATCAGCCAAGTGCTGAATACGCGCATCTATACTTAACCGTACAGTTTCGCCATGTTCTACCAATTTAATCTGTTCAAGCTTTTCTACCACTTGACCAAAACGATTCTGCATTACCCGCTCTTCACCCACAGAACCACGTAATCGTTTATCTGCAACTAACTCAATACCTTCTTGGCCAATGTTGTCTATGTTAGTGAAACCTAATAAATGACTCGCATCTGGACTGGTTGGATAATAACGGCGATATTCTCGACGGCTATATATACCAGGCACTTCTAGAGCAATAATACGATCAGCAATATGCGGTTTTAAATGACGGCGCAAATAAACAAATTGACGTTTTTCATTGCGTTTCATGAGCGCCAAAAAATCTTTACGCTTCATATTCAATGCTGTCGTTAATTGCTTATAGCTGTACTCTTTATCATTCTTCAAGATAGTTGGTGGATGCGCCCATACCGAATCGACCGGTGTGCTAATTGCCAATGGCACATCATGACGATCGACTATCATTCCTCGTTGAGGATTTTGCTCCTTAATACGCTGATAGCGTGCATCTCCTTGAGATTGCAAATAATCTTTTTCTAGAATTTGCAACACTCCAGCCCGAGCCACCAACACTGATGCAACAATCATACAAGCACTAAGAACTGTCAATTCTCGCCAACGAGAAATTTTGAACTCTTTTTTCTTAACCACTTGTTGCGCTTTGCGTTGCTTAACATTAGCACGCACGCCGCCCACAACTTTCTCTTCTGCAGCTCGAAGAGAGGCCTTATGTTTTCTGTCAGTTTTATTCTTTGACCAAAACATTAGCGTCTCTCGATACTGACAATTTCGTTAGGCTTAGGCACACGCATGTCTAGAGTTTCACTCGCGGCAGCTTCAATACGACTCAGTGATGACCATGTTCCCATTGCCACCATCAAAGTGTTCCACTCAATGAATAAATCATCTCTCTCTGAATTGACGAGCGTCAATCGCGTGTACTCCAAACGGTGTTGGTGCCTCACATAAACCACCGCCAAAGAACTGATAAACAGGCAAATTGACAAAAAGAAAACTAAGGTTCTAGACATAAGCCACCTCTGTTCTTTCAGCAATTCTCAAAACAGCGCTTCGAGCACGAGGATTCTGTTTTAATTCTCCAGAGCTAGGCTTGATCGCTTTGCCTATTAGCTTCAATGGAGATTGGAACACCTCTTAAACTGGCAAACGGCGAGGCAACTGAGGACCCTTAGTCAACCCACGGAAAAACCGTTTTACGATACGATCTTCACGTGAGTGAAAACTTATTACAGAAAGACGACCACCCGGTTTCAACATCTTCACCGCTTGTGGCAACATTTTTTCGACTTGACCGAGCTCATCGTTGATATACATCCTTAACGCTAAGAAAGTACGCGTCGCCGGATGTTTATGTTTTTCTTTTCGAGTAATAACTTCTTCAATAATCGCAACCAATTGCGATGTTGTTGCCAGAGGTTCTTCAACACGCTTTTCAACAATAGCTCTTGCAATGTGTCTTGAATATTTTTCATCGCCTAGCTGGAAGATAATATTTGCTAGCTCTACTTCTCCTATATATGCCAACAGATCAGCCACCGTTTGGCCTTGACTACTGTCCATACGCATATCCAAAGGCCCATCTTGCATGAAGCTGAATCCTCTATCAGCCTCGTCCAATTGTGGAGAAGAAACACCTAAGTCGAATAAAATTCCATCAAACTTTTCGGGCAAACCTAGTTCGACCAACTTTGATTGCACATTGGCAAAATCAGTATGAACCAATTGCAAGCGATGATCATCTTGGAAATTTTCATGGCCATATTCGATAGCACTGGGATCACGATCTAAACCGACTAACAATCCATCAGTAGAAAGTTTCGTCAAAATCACCTTGCTATGACCGCCTCGACCAAATGTACCATCTAAGTAAGTGCCGTCAGGATGAATACTCAAAGCATCAATAGATTCTTTAAGTAACACTGATGTATGAAGAGATGTTTGTTGTTCCATTTTCTCTCCCTTTACCTTTATAGAGACATCTCTATGGAGTCATCTTGAGATTCATCCAGCCATTCATCAAAACGTGAACCCCACTCTTGTTGATCCCACACTTCAAACTTATTTCCTTGCCCTACCAAACAAACTTCTTTTTTTAAGCCGACCATTTCTCGCAAGTTTTCTTTAATCAAAACTCGACCACTTCCATCCATTTCAAGGACTTCCGCTGTACCTAGCAAGACATGACGATAACGCTCAGCCCCTTTATTTCCAGATGGCATTGCAACGATCTTAGCTTGAATTTCTTCCCATATGGGCAATGGGTATAACCATAAGCATCGTTCGCGAGGGCTTCGGGCAAGCACCACTTTACCTGCACAGGCAAGCGCAAGATCGGAACGGTATTTTGTAGGTACCGCCAAACGACCCTTGGTATCAAGGTTGATATTATTGTTGCCTATTAATAGCAATTTCTTAGTGCTCGAAAAGATGCCCGATTTTATTTTTAGCTAAAAAGGTAAAAAAGAGAATAATTCCCACATTTCACCACATTTCGACACTATCCGTCAGAACGAGGTTTGAGTCAAGTCAATCGATCATGAATTTATACTTACGAATCAGCAACTTAATCCATTTTTAAGGCTGACTAATGAGAATTTACTTTAACTTAAAAAAACAACGGCTTGATTGTGTTTGACTTTAATTTTTCGTCATCCGCAATCAAACCGTCATTAAAAAACTGTTAGTCACATTTAATTTCATCATCAATAAAAGTAACTAAGCACAATTAAAGCAAGCCAACCTATAAGCCGGGTTCTGTCGAGGACAATCATTCATCTAGGGTTAACGTCGCCATTAACCTCAAGCAACTTACCCGAATTCAACGCGAGCAGCGCCATGCGAATTCCTATTTAGTCTTGCTCCGAGTGGGGTTTACCTTGCCATTAACTGTTGCCAGTAATGCGGTGCGCTCTTACCGCACCCTTTCACCCTTACCGTCCCCTCTAAACGAATTCAAAAGAAATGGCGGTCTTCTCTCTGCTGCACTGGCCGTCAGCTTACGCTGCCCAGACATTATCTGGCACTCTGCTCTATGGAGCCCGGACTTTCCTCTGCGCATATTTTTTACAAAATATACAAAGCGATTGCCCAGTTGACTTGCTATGGTTATTTTACCTGTTATTTGATCACTAAGGCACGTTTATTTAATTGTTAAAGCACGCTGATATGCAGCGTTTTTTTTCATCCCTAAAATTTTTGCCGTCAAACTTGCTGCCTGCTTCAACGGCAACTCTTCCATCATCAGCAACAACAATCGATCCAATTCTCTTTCATCAATTGAATGCTCCTGTTTTTCCGCGCCTTCAACCAACAAAACAAATTCACCTTTTTGTTGATTACTATCTTCTCGTACAAACTCCAATAAAGCAGACAAACTCCCCATCTGGATAGTTTCATACATTTTAGTTAACTCACGCGCCAAGACCGCAGGCCGATTTCCTAACACAGACAAACAATCTTCTAAACTTGCCAGAATACGATGTGAAGATTCATAAAAAACCAAAGTCCCTATTTGTTCTTGCAAGCTTGTTAATGCCTTGCAACGTTGTGTGCTTTTAGCAGGCAAAAAACCTGCAAAGAAGAACTGATCAGTTGGCAATCCTCCTGCAGACAATGCCGCAATAATTGCGCAAGAACCGGGAATAGGAACGACTTGAACACCCGCTTGATGAGCCGCAGCAACTAAACCATACCCAGGATCACTAATCAGCGGAGTACCGGCATCACTCACCAACGCGATGTTCTCGCCTACCAACAGCCTTTCAATCATTTTTACCGAGGCATAATCCTCGTTATGCTCATGAAAAGCCATTACTGTTGGCCTGCCTATGGCAAATCGTTGTAACATCGGTTTTGTTCGGCGCGTATCTTCAGCCAATATCAAATCGACGTCCCGCAAAACGATTAAAGCACGTTCAGTAATATCACCAAAATTACCAATTGGTGTCGCAACAACGTACAATGTACCAGCATTCTCGTTTTGCAATTGATTACCCTTTGCCATCAAAACCTCGACTAAAAATTAACTAAAAAAAGATCACCAAAACACGTAAAGTGATATATCTTAACCGTTTTGGAAAAATAGAACCGACAAAGCAAATGATTATATCAGCACGATTAAAGCACGCTCTAAAAAGCATTAACCTTTTCATCATTATTATTGCATCTGCAATCATTGCAGCCTGTTCTTCATCCAGCAAAGCGCCAACAAGTGATGTACTAGGCAGTTCTCAAAGCAAGCAATTGCCCGCTGAAAATGAAGGCCTTACTGCAAACGCCTATCAAGACGACAGAATCCAATCTAAACCACTGTTTGATAATATTGAGCCCCTCAAGGAACAAACGCCGAAGTCAAAAAGCGAACTCTTATCAGACCCAAACCAATCCCCTCTTAGCAAAGTTGAAGAATTAGTACTAAGCAAAAATTATGGTGAAGCTCAAGCCATTGCACAACGCATTGACCGAAGTCGACTTTCACTTCAAGATCAAGCACGACTAAGCCTAGCTGAAGCAACTATCTATTCCTCAACAAACCAAAATGAATTAACACTCCAATCTTTAGAAAGCATACAACCCTCGCTGTTATCACTAGAAGATAATAGCCGTTTCTTCTGGCTAAAAGCACGCACCAAATATCAAACAGGCGATGCCCAAGGTGCTCTAGAGGCATTAGCTGACAGAGAAAACTATATTAGCCAAGAAGAAATTCCAGCCAATCAAAATATGATGCAAAATATTTTATCGGCACTCACTGAAGAACAAAAACAGCAAATTTCCCAAAATACTGCCAATCCAAATCTACTTTATTGGCTTGGCTCTAATCGCCTTGGTCAATTTTCATCAAACTCACAATATTCTCAGGGAGCTCCCGCGCAAACTGTATACCCTAATAACGCAGCAAATATTGATTCTATTTGGCAAACAACTTCCCCAAGACAAATCGCGGTATTACTGCCTTTCAATTCAAACTTTGCTTCTGCTGCAAAAGAATTCGAACAAGGCTTTAACCAGGCTCATGCCAATAATTACAATTCCAGCAAACCACAACTACGCTTTTATGACGTTGGTTCAGGCGACATTCAAACAAAAATGAATATCGCCCTACAAAACGGTGCCGAACTCATTGTAGGCCCTTTAGGCACTCGTGCTTCTAAAACTGCACTAGGCATTAATTCTCCAGTGCCAATACTCACCATAGGCGGTCAAACATTTGACAACCAAAGCAATCAATTTACTTTTTCATTAACACCCGAATCCGAAGGAATAGCCATTGCCCAACACGCACGCGCGCAAGGCTTTCAAAATGCCGTGATCCTTACACCAAATACACCTCAAAGCGCTAGACTCAGCGATGCATTTCAAAATACATGGCAAGCGCTTGGTGGCACCATAGAAACCCACGAATTTTCTTCTGGAGAGTACGATCACAGCACGCCTGTCAAACTCGCATTAGGCATTTATGGCAGTGAACAACGCTATACAGAACTCAGCAATGTCATTGGCATCAAACCAAAATTCAATGTCAGTAGAAAAGAAAGCATCGACATGATCCTCCTTGCCAGTAATTACAACGACACCAAAAATCTAAAACCGCAACTCAATTTTTTTGATGCGTTTTCCGTTCCCACCTATGGCGCATCTAGCCTAAATCCTTTATCAGCTCCCACAGGCGAAAAAGCCGATCTTGATGGGTTGATAATCCCCGAGATGCCTGCATTGGTAAGTCCTAATAATGCAGAAAACGCTAACAACGCCCCTAGTCAAGATAACGCCAATCTGAACAACCCAAATATAAATAATAATGTTAGTCGATTGCAGGCACTTGGTTTCGACAGCTATCAAATCATCCCTATCCTTAACCAACTAAAAACTCAACAAACTAGTTATCAAGGAAAAACCGGCAAACTCCTGATGGACATGAATGGCAATATTGTCAGAATTCCAAGTTGGGCAAAATTTTCTTCTGGAAAACTACAAGCAATCTCTCCTTAAAAAATCAAATGGCCTTTTAAGCCACGAATCTAATTCACATGGATGTGATAATGAAAAAATATACTTTATCTTCAATAAGACAACTCATTCAGAGTTACAGCCCTGAATCAACATCAAGTATTGGCGCAACTGCAGAAAAAATTGCATGCCAATTTCTAGTTAAAAACAAACTGCAATTAATCGCCAAAAATTATCATTGTAGACAAGGAGAAATTGATCTGATTATGCAGGACAAACATGAACTTGTATTTGTCGAGGTAAGGTACAGAAAACATATTCAGCATGGAAATGCTATTGAAACAATTCAACACCACAAACTAAAAAGAATTCAAACTGCCATTAATCACTACATAATGACAAACAATTTAGGCTATATTCCCTGTAGAATTGACGTGATAGGCTTGCATGGTAATTTGCAACAGCCTGACATAAACTGGATTAAAAATATCATTATTGATTAATTCGTACGTAAATTTACTATTGCAACTAGCCACTATAAATAATTTCTCGCCAATGCAGTCACCAGACATTCATTCTATTTTTCAAGCCAGTGCCGATAGCGTGCTAGAAAATCAACACCTCGGTTCCGACATCCACACCGCCGCCAATAAACTCATTAAATGCTTCGACAATCAAGGCAAAGTATTGATTTGTGGTAATGGCGGCTCAGCCGCAGATGCCCAACATCTTTCTTCTGAGCTACTAAACCGTTATGACCGAGATCGTCGTGAACTACCGGGCATTTCATTGTGCACAGACGGATCAACACTAACTTCAGTTGCAAATGATTTTTCTTATAGTGAGATATTCGCCAAACAAATTCGTGCACTAGCCGCACCTCAAGACATCATTTTGATGATCACCACTTCTGGCAATTCTGCTAATTTATTATCAGCTTTATCAGCTGCACATGAAAAAGGCGCATCATGCCTTATCCTCAATGGCAAAGATGGCGGAAAACTTGCGCAGTTGCTAACGAAGAAAGATTTTGAAATACGCGTCAAAGGCAATATCACTGCCAGAATTCAAGAAGTTCATGGCTTGATCATTCATTGCCTTTGCGAACTCATTGATCATCACATTATTGATAAATAAAACGATAAATAAAGACAATTCCCTAACATTCAAACAGCCCAAAAAATACAACAATAAAATTTAAGCACGCTTAAGAAAACGATTATGAAAAAGACTATTAAACATTCTAAAAAAGCTCTACAGGTTCTAACAATTGCAGGATCTATGGCATTAGTTTCAGCTTGCGTTGAACTCGCTATCGCAACAGTTGCAATCACCACCATTGATGTTCTTCATGATAGACGCACCACAGGAGAATACTTTGATGATGCTGGAATCGAACTAGAATTAAAAAAATTCTTACTTTCAAACAAACGTTTCCGAAGCCAATCCCACGTAAATACTATTAGCTATAATGGCATTTTACTTATGACTGGCGAAGCAACATCTGAAGCGATTAAACAAGAAATTGTGGAGTTCGCGAATACCGTAAATGGTGTTAGACAAGTTGTCGATGAAATGCGTATTTCAGGCAAAACAGGCGTTCTCAGTCGCACTAACGACAGTTGGATAACAGGTAAAGTTAAGACAGCCTTATTAGCTAAAATGAAAACTAAAGCAAATCAAATGAAAGTCGTGACTGAATTTGGCACAGTTTATTTGATGGGCATTGTCACCGAAGATGAAGCTAATAGAGCCACAGAAATCGCCCGTTCTATCGGTGGTGTAGTCAGAGTTGTTCGTGTATTTGAAATTCGCGTATTAACAACTTAAAGCTTGATGCTTAACGCTGAAAAAAAAGTATTCTCTCCAGATATATCTAACATCAAAGAGAAAATAAACCGCCTAAAACAGCCAATTGTCTTTACCAATGGCTGTTTTGATATATTACATCGTGGGCATGTTACCTATCTAGAAACTGCTAGAAATTTAGGCGGCTCTTTGATTGTTGGCGTAAATACAGACGCATCCGTGAAAAGGCAGAACAAAGGTGACGATAGACCAATTAACAATCAAGAGGACCGCCAAGCTCTTTTAGCCGCATTAGAGTGTGTTGATGCAGTCATTACCTTTGACGATGAAACCCCTCTGGCATTAATCACCGCCATCACACCTGATATTTTAGTAAAAGGCGGTGACTGGAAAGCTGCTGATATCGTTGGCGCAGACCACGTTATCGAAAATGGAGGTGAAGTACATTCCATTGATTTCAAATTTGACCGATCAACCACCAAACTCATAGAAAAAATACGTACTTAAAGGCTCCGTATCTCACCCACATTGACCGTCCATACGGCATATAGCTTTACTTTTCAGTAGCTTTAGCCTGCTTGAATACAAAGTTCAATACTTCAAAAGCAACCCTTGCAGCTCGAACGACCCATTTTTCTCGATAAACTACCAAAGATGCGTAGGCAATCTGTTTGCCATTTCGCTCACCATATCCGACGAACCAGCCATATCGACCTTCAGGACTCAAGCCTGACAATGACCCTGTTTTGCCACCAAATTCCGCGCCTTTAAATGCTTTATAACGTCGATGAGATGAAAATGATTTTCTCGCTGAACCAATACGCGTAGTCTCACGCATCATTTTTTTCATAGTATCGGCTGTAGTTTTTGAAAACATTTGCCCTGCAATTTGCTTCTTGCCCGTAAAAACCTCACTACCCTTTGAATCAAGAACCTTCTCAATAACATAAGGTTGCAATAATTCGCCATCATTCAGCACCGCAGCTGCAATCGCCGCTGCATGAAGAGGGCTAAGACGAATATCCTTAGTAAAGCCACTAGACGCTTCTGCACGTTGCCAATCATCAGACAAGCTCATATCTAACTGACTCGGTTGTACAGGAAGGTCTTGCGCTAAACGATCTCCAAAACCCATCTGTTTTGCATATTTAAATAGCAAATCACTACTCAAATATTCAACACCTAAACGTCCAAATATGGGATTACTTGATCGAGCAAACCCTTCGCTAAAAGGCATACGTCGAGTATATTTATTATTTTTATGTTTCAGTATTTGTGATTTGTAAAGGGTAGTAGACTTACCATTAAACGGAATCACTGTTTTCGCAGAAACCAGCTTATTATCGATAGCGGCTGCCGCGCTAACTATTTTAAATAATGAAGCAGCAGGGTAAGTCGCACCAAGAGCAAAGTTATCAGAATAATCTAAATCTTTAACATAGGAAGTCAGGCTTAGAACCTTCCCTGTATCTGGATCAATAGCAACAAAGGTCGCAAAATCAGGTTTATAAGCACGATAAATAGACGCTATATGATTATGCAAATCAATATCAAAGGTATATTCAACCGAATAATCATCTCCCTTATCAACAGATAAGGTCGCAGGGAATTCATTACTTTTCGCATAAGGAGCCAAGGAACGAGCTAATTGATCTGCATTCAAAGACGACTGCGCCATAGCTGTATCAAGTGATATAAGCAATGTAACAAAAATAATACTACTAACGCGAATTCGCGAGGAAAACTTCATTCTAAATAACACTCTGTAGATGTCTAATATGGATTATTAAAAAGGTGAATTGGGTAGTTTTTCTGCAAGCTCTTTTAGAGCTTGTTTATAAACATCGCGCTTAAAATCGACAACACGGTCAGCCGCCTTCCAATAATTGATCCAGCACCAATCATCAAATTCAGGATTGTCATTCAGTTCAAAATTCGGTTCAATGCCTTCGTTCATTAATCGCAACAAAAACCACATTTGTTTTTGACCTTTGAAACGAGTTTTTAAAGAAGATTCAGGCATTCTAGAACCATTCAAAAATCGATCAGGTAAATCGTAGCGCAACCAAGTCTCAGTTCTAGCAACTAACTCAACGTCGGTCGCCAAAAAGCCTGTCTCTTCTTCAAGCTCACGATACATTGCATCCAGTACTGTTTCGCCTTCGTCAATTCCACCTTGAGGAAATTGCCAACCATCGCCTGAAATGCGTCTAGCCCAAAATACCTTACGTTGTTGATTGGTAATAATGATCCCAACATTCGGACGATAACCATCATCATCGAAAGCGGGCTCTTCGTGATCAATAAAACTCATCCGGCAATTGTCTCTTATTAAACTTACTGCTGCAATTGCAGATATAATATTGCTAATTGATTTTTTACCTTTATTTTTAACTCTAACTTAATAAAATTCTCTCTCATGCAAAAATTCGCCCTGTTTGACCTCGACAACACGCTATTAATTGGAGACAGTGATCACGCATGGGGGCTCTTTCTTGCTTCGTTTAACGCTGTAGACGCAAAACAACAAACCGCAGCTCAAGATAGGTTTTATCAGCAGTATCAACAAGGAACTTTAGACATCCATGAGTTTTTAGATTTCCAATTCACGCCGCTCAAAGAAAACGATATGCAACAGCTTGAGTCATGGCGCGATCAATATATTGAAAGTCATATCAAACCAATGATCACTCAAGAACGATTAGACCTGGTCAAACACCACCAGAACCTTGAACATGAATTGATCATCATCACTGCCACTAATAGCTTTGTCACTCGCCCTATTGCTGATTTATTTGGTATTGAACATTTAATTGCCACTGAACCCGAACAAAATATTCATGGCTTCACTGGCAAACTTGATGGCATACCTTGTTTTCAAGCAGGTAAAATTGAAAAGTTGAACCACTTTTTATCAACAAACTACTCACCTAACTCCAACATTGCAGACTATGAAAGTTGGTTTTACAGTGACTCACATAATGACCTGCCACTTTTAAAAGAAGTGACTCGTCCAGTTGCAGTAACCCCTGATGAGTCACTTAGAAAATACGCAATACAGCAACAATGGAAAATTATTGATTAAAACTTGTTGGAATTTCAACTAACCTACTACTATTAACCACTACTGAGAAAATAAAATGAGCATTTCAATTGGCGATAAAATACCCAACTTAACAGTAGCAACAACAAAGAACGAAGCGCTTCAATTAAGTGACTATAAAGGCAAAAAATTAGTCATGTATTTTTACCCCAAAGACAACACACCAGGTTGCACCCAAGAAGGCAAAGACTTCACTGAGCACTATGCTGAACTCCAAAAACTAAACACTGAAGTTGTTGGTGTTTCCAAAGACACCCTTAAAAAACACAGCAATTTTATTGAAAAATATGATTTTTCTTTCGACTTGATCGCCGACACAGAGGAAGAACTTTGCCAAGTTATGGATGTCATTAAAGAAAAAAACATGTATGGGAAAAAATACATGGGTATAGAACGCAGCACATTCATCTTTGATGAAAATGGCGTATTAACTCATGAATTTCGCAAAGTGCGAGTGAAAGGTCATATCGATCAGGTGTTAGAAGCAATTAAAAGCTAAAACACCACCTTAAATTAATATCAAACAAATAAAAAGGATGGCATAAAGCCATCCTTTTTATTTACCAATCCAAACTAGTAGAATCTACTTTTGTTGTATTAAAAACCCTGTAACTTCAACTCTAAGTCAGTACGACTTGATGCATTTTCCAAAGCTACTTCATGGGAAATAATATCTTTATCGGCTAAACGACGTAAATGCTCGTCAAAATGCAACATTCCTTGAATCGCATCTTCACCTTTTAATAACTCTTCAATTTCATGTGTCTTATCCGCATCCATAATCATTTCACTGACAAGTTCGTTCACTGACATAACTTCACAAGCGGCAGCTCGGCCTTTATCTTTACGTTTAACTAAACGCTGAGCAACAATCACTTGAAGGTTATTTGCTAATTTATTACGCATGGCCGATTGACCGGCTGGCGGAAAGCTAGAGACCATTCGAGAAATCGACTCAACAGCTGTCGGTGCATGCAATGTTGAAAAGACTAAATGACCTGTTTCTGCTAATTCAAGGGCAAACTCAATACTCTCATAATCACGCATCTCCCCCATAAGAATCACATCAGGATCTTCACGAAGAGCAGCTTTAATTGCGTATTTAAAATCAGGCACGTCAGTGCCAACTTCTCGCTGTGAAACAACACATTTCTCTTCTTTGAATTCATATTCAATAGGATCTTCAATTGTCAGAATATGTTCAGCTCGTGTTTTATTAATATCATTCAAAATCGCCGCCATACTGGTCGACTTACCAGAACCCGTTGCACCGGAAAAAACCACTAAACCTCGGCGTAAGCTAGAAACTCCAGACAACTCATTAGGCAAACCCAATTGTTCAATCGTCAAGATTTCTTCGCCAATAATCCGCATGACTACAGCCGTTTTACCAAGTTGTCGAAACATATTAATACGCACGCGTGGACCATCATTTGCCTTAAAGGCTACATCCACTTGATTGTTATCTAAAAACTCTTGGAATTTATTTGGTGCCATTATGCCTTTCATCAAAGGCAATAATTGATTTGCTTGCATGACTGGAGAACCAGTCATGTCACCAATAGTGCCATCAACACGAACTTTAATCGTTCCACCTGAGCGCAGATGAATATCCGATGCACCCATGGCTTCACCTGCTTTAATTATTTTTGATAGCAGTTCGCTCGCTTTAATATGATTTGATACGCTTTCTTCCATCTTTTCTCTCGAATATTTCTCTAATTATTATTGCTAATAGTAGCTATTTTTTTTATTTGGCGCATTAAATCACCCCGCAAACACTGCAATTTTGATCTTGTTGAATTGTAATACTTCGATTTCTACCACTAAGCATATCCATGAGTACCAACCGATGCAAACTTTCCACCTGAAAGTTCAATAAAAACTTCATCGCATGTAAGGCTTGAATTGACGCCATTACCCCTGCTGCAGGACCTAAAACTCCATTTTCAGCACAATTATTTTCAACATCATCTACATTTGGGTACAAGCACTGATAACAGGGAGAACCTTGTGCGTAATCAAACAAAGACAATTGTCCAGAAAACTGTGTTACTGCAGCACTCAACAACGGTTTTTTTGCATTTAAACATGCTCGATTAACCAACAATCTAGTCGCAAAATTGTCTGTGCCATCCAACAATAAATCGACATCTTTCAACAAACCTTGTAATTGAAGAGCATCTAAACGTGAATTAATCGTCTGGATTTTACAATGCTCATTTGCTGCCAGCAGTCTTCGGGCAGCAACATCTACTTTTAGCTTACCAATATCATCTTGTGTATAAAGCAATTGTCGATGTAAATTGCTAATCTCAACATGATCATCATCAATGATAGTTAGTTTGCCAATACCCGCACCAGCCAAATACGCTGACGTCAACGAGCCCAAACCGCCAACACCCATAATCAGCACATGCGCATTCAATAATCGCTCTTGTCCTTCAATATCAATATTTGGCAGAAAAATTTGTCTACTATACCGTAGTAATTCTTCGTCGTTTAAATGCTTCATTTTATTAGTCTTTAAACAGTTATAAACAGTTTTTGGGTTTTGGCAAACCAGCAAAGCGGCTACCTTGTTTCGCCGGACCTCCTGGGAATAACTGATGTATCATTCTGCTATTTACAAACTCTTTACCATATTCTTGGGACATAATTTTCACCATAATGCGCATTGGTGGAGCAATATCATAGTTTTCATAATATTCTCTAAGGTAATGCATCAATGTCCAATGCTGGGGTGTTAGCTCAATACCTTCAAGTCGAGCCATTTCAACCGCCAGATCTTCATTCCACAAATACTTACTTTGTAAAAAGCCTTCCTTATCTGTAGCTATTATTTGATTTTGCCATTCAAAACTCATAGTCACCACCTAGAAGTATAAGGTGTGTGATTCTTGTACAATTTGCTGAAAAGCCGTTTCAGTCAACATCTCACATTCCACTTCGATGTTGTGTGACTTTCCATCAAGTATATAGCGCTTTTCAACATCAAAGTCAGCCAAGGCTTTAAAGCGTTTGGTATAGCTTGGGCGATCAGTTTCAGACTCAGTTATATTCAAAATACCGTCACCTTGGAAAACAACGCCAATATCGGCCTCAAAAGCGCTCAAAACCAACAAAAGATCAACACCTTCGGCTGCCAGAGAATTTTCTTTAGGAGCAGATTTAAAAATAAAAACAATTTTTTTCTTATCTGTTAAACCTGATTTTCTATACATATCAGACTCAGTAAAGTCTTCATTGAATTGCACAAGATGTTCAGAGCTTAAAATACTATCAGCAAGCGAACTCAAACCGCCTTGTTGAAACCCAGCAGCATAATCACGCAAGTGTATTGATTTTTGTTCAGCCGTGGAAACACAGGTTTGCAAGCTAATGCCATGCTCTGCGGCAAAAGCAGACCACTGCTGTGCGCTAGGATGAATAGCGATGAAGTTCGCATCGTGCATGAAAAATATCTGATTAATTCTCTCACCTTCAGCAACTATTGATTCACAATACGACAAAGCGCGACGGTTTAGCGGCAATAGCCGAGGGTGAGCGGTTATTAAAATCGTATGCGCCATTGCTTATTTACTTCTCAGCTTCATTTTTGAATAAGCGATCGAATAGAGCGTCTACCGGATGAGGTTTACTTGGAGGCATTTGAATATAAAATCCTTGCTGCTCGAAGGCGTCAAGAATTTTATCGGCATCGGACAATGCTAGCTTGGTTTCGCTGGTAATATCCAATTTCATAACTAGATGCAATTCACCCATTACTTTTTTGACCGGATCTGGCAAAGAAAAGTCTTCGAAAGGCTCTTTCAGAAAAAGATAGCAGTCGGCTTTTTTCTCAGACCGATAAATATAACTTTTCATTGGATTAGCCTTTACGAATATAAAAATGAAACTCTTCGTCATAATGATCAATTTCAGACGGAAGACTTTCGAAATGGATGAGCTCATGTGGCACATGTTTCAACATGGCTAAGAAATCATCATGAGAATTTGGATCTGTTGATATCACTCTAACTACCTGCTTCGCGTCTAGTTGATTCAATGCGCGCTTGGCACGCAACATCGGTAATGGGCATCGTCCGCCTCGAACATTTTCATCGATATCAAAATGAGTACTTTGTTTAGTCATGACACTATATTATCAAACCTTGCTTATGTGTTGTGACAGATATTGTGACATTAACTTACTATTAGCATTGCAATAAATTGCATCAATACGGGTGATAATTTCACTCATCAAGCGTTCATCTATAGACCTATTATTCAGTCTAGGTTAACTTTCAGTACTAAAATTAAAGATCATCATTCATCTTAAAGCTATATTAAAAAAATTTTGAAAAACCTTAATATCAAAAGTCGCCTAAAAACTGTTCTCATTAGCCTTATCCTGTTAACTTTTTCGGCATCAGTTTTATCTAATAATGCGGTATCTAGCCTTCCTGATTTAGGCTCAAGCGCAGGCAATGTTTTACCGCCAAGGTTAGCCACTAAGGTTGGCGAAGCTTTTGTAAGACAGGCTCGATCACAAATGAATTTCATTGGTGACCCGATTTTGCTTAACTACTTAAATACATTGGGCAATAAACTTGTAAAAGCTGCAGTTCCTGGCACCGCTTATGAAAATCAAAAGTTTACCTTCCATTTAATTGATGATGACTCCATCAATGCTTTCGCTGTTCCTGGAGGACAAATTTTTATCCATACAGGTTTGGTCATCGACAGCAAAAATGAATCTCAACTTGCTGCAACACTGGCTCACGAAATCGCTCATATCACAGAGAACCATAGTGCTCGCGGAATTGAAAATAGCAAATATGATAGTGCGATTGCTATTGCCAGCATTTTGCTCGCGATCGCCAGTGGTGATGCCGAAACTGCCCAGGCGGCAATTGCAGTCAGCCAAGGAAGTTTGATCCAAAAACGATTGAATTTTTCACGTGGGTTTGAACGTGAAGCTGACAACAAAGCAATCATCACCTTAAGTAAAGCGGGCTATAACCCTAGCGCACTTACAAATTTTTTACGTATTTTAGACAAACGTCA
>CALKZN010000011.1 GCA_938002995.1 uncultured Arenicellaceae bacterium
TTTGTTTCTTCGCTACCTTGCTTCTCAACAGTGGAGGCACAAGCTTGAAGCAAAAATAATGCAATAATGACAATCAGATATCTAAACATAATAAGTTCCTAACTTTTTCTTCTTTCATAACGGAAATTTGTGATGACGTACTTGGACTTCACTAACCGAAGAAAAACGGTCAAAAAAATTTCAGTACCTATATTTATGACTTATGCCAATAACTCTTATAATGAAAAACAAAACTGCATAAGTGTTATTCGCAAAAACTTAGTCTAATAAATAAATCTCAAAAATCATATCACTATTACATTAAATAATAAGAAATACCTTCACTTGAAAAAATTCAACTACAAAAAATTCTTAGCTGTACTTAGTGCCACTTTAGTAAGCGTTATTATTATATTTACGGTCAGATATTTCACAGAACAAAATATCGTTTCGAAATTAGAAACTGAATCAATCAATGCAATAAACATACAATCGCTCAATGCTCAAACCTATACAGAAAAGTATGGCGTTGCAGCATCGATGCTATCAAGAAGACCCGATATCGTTAATTTTATTCAGCAATCTTCTGCTGTAAGAGGGTTTCTGCGAGATGGCATAGTACGTTTACTCAACCATACGAGCGCTCTTTCAGGCAGTAAAAGTATTTGGCTAGTAGATCAACACGGTGATGTTTTATTGCAATCTGTTAACACTAATAACTCAGAAAATTTCCCGGCAAAAAATATAGCTCGTGAACCCTATTTTCAGACTGCCATGCAAGGCCGCTTAGGCAGAGCAAATCTCATTCAAAACCCCAATAACCGTTCTTATTTGTTTGGTGCACCTATATTTAGCAATAACCAAATCGTCGGTGCAACAATCATTCTCGTATCAATAGAAAATTTGGAACAAACATGGGCATTAATACCAGACCCTATTATTGCTTTAGATAAAAACAAAAACATACTCTTAAGTAATGTAAAAGATTGGCGTCTACTTACTTTTGGGCTCAACAAGCAAAACAAACTTACTCAAGAGAATAATAAAGACCTATTGATTCGTAGAAATAAAAATAAAGTTACTACTCAATCGACAGACCTCAACGATGAATCCCAGTTTTTAGTCATCAAAAAATCCATTCCTTTGCTTGAATGGGATTTAATTATTTTACAAAACCAAAAAAAGATAAAAGATAACCTCAATAATTCAACGATCATTGCATTGTTAGGCTTACTATTATTCTGGCTAACAATCTGGTTTGTGTGGCACCGTAACCAACGAATTATTCGCGAGCGGCAACAACAAACAGAATTTGCCAACATTCTTGAAGACAGAGTTAAACGTCGCACCAAAGCTGTCTCGATTGCCAATTCTCAACTTGAGAAAGAAGTTGAAGAGCGCAAAGCAACCGAACAAGAACTCCGTAAGACTCAAAAAGAACTTATTCAAGCCGCAAAGATGGCATCTATTGGGCAAATGTCGACCATTTTGGCCCATGAATATAATCAACCTATCTCTGCTATCCAGTTCTATGCCATCAATGCTCAAACATTAATTGAAGAATCATCACAAGGTGAGGCTTTGGATAATATGAGTAGAATTGAAGAGCTAACCAAACGCATGGCAAGTCTCACAAATAGTTTGAGAAATTTTGCACATAAACCTGGGCAAAAACTTAAGAAGGTTGAAATCAGTAAAGTTATTGATCAACTCATTATTTTAATGCAACCTCGGTTAAAAGCTGAAAATGTCGAACTCATCATTCATCGAGCGCCACAAAACATCGCCGTCATGGCTGGCAGTACTCGCTTAACACAAATTCTCAGCAACTTACTCGCCAACAGCATTGACGCGCTTAAGAAACAAGAACAAGAGCAAGAACAAAAGACCATAACTCTTGAATGGCGCGCAAGAGATTCTCAAATGGTGGAGCTTTTAATTAAAGACAATGGACCAGGCATTCCTAAAAACGATCGAGAAAAACTTTATGATGCTTTTTACACGACCAAAGGCAGTGAAGACGGGCTTGGGCTTGGACTTTTCATTGTTTACAACCTCATCAATGAGATAGGCGGAAAACTCAGCATTTTAGATGAAGACGGCTATGGCGCCGTTTTTTGTATAGAATTAGAACGACAAGATCAAAAATAATAAAAACATGAACTCCTCTAAGCATCTTAACCCTAAGAAAGCACAATCAATATTGATTGATGACGATGATGATTTTCGTCATGCACTTACGCAAAGTTTGACCCTTGCTGACTACGACATCATCTCCTACAAACAAGCTGAAAAAGCATTAGTAAAACTATCTAAAGATAACCAATGCGTTGTTATCTGCGATATTCACATGCCTGACATGAATGGCATGGAATGCCTAAATCGTATCATGGAAATTGACCCTACTCTTCCGGTAGTACTTATTACAGGACATGGCAATATTTCTAGCGCCGTAGAAGCGATGAGGGCTGGAGCCTACGATTTCATTGAGAAACCTTTTGCCATTGAACGACTCACAAATATGATTGATCGTGCATTTGAAAAAAGGCGCTTAGTACTAGAAAATCGTCATTTAAGAAATGAACTTGTTGGTCAAGACAGCTTAAAAAGTAAAATTATTGGTAGCTCGCAAAGTATGGAAAAAGTGCGCGCTCAAGTCACCGCCTTAGCTAGCGCTCCTGTCGACGTCATGCTCAGAGGAGAAACAGGATCTGGTAAAGAAGTCATTGCCAGAGCATTGCATGAAGAAGGCGAACGCGCAGGCAAGCCTTTTGTTGCAATCAACTGCGGTGCAATACCCTTAGAAATGATGGAATCAGAATTGTTTGGACATGAAGCCGGCGCATTTACCAGTGCCCATAAAAAACGAATTGGCAAGCTTGAATATGCACATGGTGGTACTGTCTTTTTAGATGAAATTGAATCCATGCCACTTGAATTACAAATCAAGCTCTTACGCGTTATTGAAACTCGTTCCTTGGAACCATTAGGTTCAAATAAAAGTGTCGCCATTGATGTAAGGTTTATTGCTGCTAGTAAGGTTGACCTTGAAAAAGCAAGCCATAACAATGAATTTAGATTGGATTTATATTATCGATTAAATGTTGTCACGATATTCATCCCTCCTTTGCGAGTGCGAAAAGAAGATATTCCCGAATTGTGTCAGCATTTTCTTCGCGAATTTCAATCAAGATATAATCGAGAGTTACCGCAAGTTTCAAATGAACAACTACATAGCTTCTCCTTATATGATTGGCCGGGAAATGTTCGTGAATTACGTAATATGGTTGATCGAATAAGTCTGGGCATGTGGACAGGTCTTGATGAAAAAAAACCAGAACTTCAAAATCATGAAAGTCTGGAAAACACAGACTTACAAGGAAAAATCACTCAATTTGAAGCTAAAATCATCGAAGCTGAATTATTAAAAAACAATGGCAATATGAGAAAAACTTATGAATCCTTAGGGATCTCTCGAAAAAGCTTATACGACAAAATTCAAAAATATAATATTGAAAAACCCATCAAAAACCCTAACAATGTGCAAGAAAATACACATCGAAAATAAGTTATGTATATCCTGTTACACATAAAAATAATAAAAGTTCTACCGCTACACGAAGTTAATCTTAATAATCAGTAACTTACAAAGAATTAAAGACTTGGCACATAGCTTGCGTAACTAAATTTAAGGTACGCGTAAGTAGTTAATTGCATAGCTACCAATACAGAAATAAATCAAAGGGCTCGCACATACCCTCAATCATGCGCAAATCTAATAAATATAACTACTAAACATCCTTCGGAGGATAAAATGAAAAAACTAATTGCTTCAGCGCTATTAATCAGCACTGCGATCGGCGCACCGGCCTATGCCAACTGCGATCCAGGTGAAGAAGTCATTAAATTCAGCTTTGTCACAGCAGCTACTGGCCATCCAAAAGGTGAGGCCGCAACCGCAATCGCTGCACGAATTAACAGCGAAATGAATGGCAAAGCATGTATGCAACTATTCCCAAGCTCACAATTATTTGATGACAACAAAGTGATGGAAGCATTGCTATTAGGTGATGTTCAAGTTGCTGCTCCATCTTTATCAAAATTTGAATCTTTCACTAAAAAATATCGCGTTTTCGACCTACCATTCTTGTTCAATAACATGGAACAAGTTAATGGCTTCACTAATGGCCCTACAGGACAAGGCCTATTAAATGCTATCAATGACAAAGGTTATGTTGGCTTGTCATATATTTATAATGGCTTGAAGCATTTCTCTGCGAAAAAACCATTAGTTTTACCAAGTGATGCCGCAGGCTTGAAATTCCGTACGCAAACGTCTGATGTCGCAGTGGCTATGATTGAAGCAATTGGCGCGAATGCACAGAAACTTGCTTTTAAAGAAGTTTATGGCGCGTTGCAAACCGGTGTTGTTGATGGTCAAGAAAATACTTGGTCAAATATCTTCACGAAGAAATTTTTCGAAGTACAAGACGGCGTTACCGAAACTAATCACCAGTTACTCACATACTTAGCGGTGACTTCTGATGAATGGTTGAATGGTTTAAAGCCTGATGTCCGTGATCAATTCGTAAAAATCTTTAAAGAAGAGACAGTAAATGCAAATGCACGAGCTGCTCAAATCAATGAAGATAACAAACAGAAAATCATCGCTGCAGGCGGTGTTGTTCGCACATTAAATGCTGAACAACGTCAAGCATGGGTTGATGTTATGAAACCTGTTTGGAAAAAGTTTGAAGCTGATATCGGCAAAGACGTTATTGAAGCCGCAGTTGCCGGCAAATAATCTCCGTTTGTGCCGGGCTTGCTTGATAGGCAAGTTCGGCACTTTTTTATCAAAAAATATTTAGATCCGTTAAATCTATTCTGGTTTAACGAGCAATCGAATCATTAACTCACTCTCTTACACTTATCATGAATAAAATCGGAAGGTTCATCGATTCCCTAGAAGAGAACTTTATCGTTTTATTGCTTGGCATGATGGTACTGATTACCTTCACACAAGTAATAGCACGATATGTTTTCAATACGGGATGGGGCAGCGCTCTTGAAATCACACAAGTCTTATTCGCTTGGTTAATTCTTTTTGGTATGAGCTACGGTATTAAAGCCCATATACACCTAGGTGTAGATATTGTTATCCGTAAGTTTTCAAAGCCGGTTTTCAAAATTTTCGCACTTATTGGCTGCTTCGCTTGCATCATTTATGGCGTGACTTTTTTCTCTGCTGAATGGGTCAGTTGGGTTGGCGGCCCTGAAAACAAAGGTGGTGCTTTTTACTACTGGGCTAAAATCAAAAAAGTGGGGATTGGCATGGAAAGTATTGTCTTACCTGAAATCTTTTTTGGTGCAGATGAACGTTTACCCCGATGGATCGCCTATTTAATCCTACCCGTAGGTCTTGCGCTATTTGTTTTACGTTGTATTCAAGCCACAATTGCTGTCATCAAAGGCCAGCGTGAAATGATTATCGCCGCTCATGAAGCTGAAGAGCTTCTAGAAGAAAACAAAGACATACTTAAGGATTAATCATGATAACTATTACTTTATTTTTCTTATTATTTTTATTTCTTTTCATAGGAGTTCCCGTTGCAGTATCACTGGGTTTATCTAGTGTATTAGTCATCGCATTTCTATCACATGATTCAGTATCATCAGTGGCATTACAGCTTTTTACTGCCTCTCAAAAATACACACTTTTAGCGATTCCTTTTTTCATTCTCGCATCGTCTTTCATGTCAACTGGTGGCGTCGCTAGCCGCATCATCCGGTTTTCTATCGCGACTGTGGGCCATTTGCGGGGCGGTCTTGCCATTGCCAGTGTATTTGCATGTATGTTATTCGCAGCGCTGTCAGGCTCTTCTCCTGCAACTGTAGTTGCTATCGGCAGTATAGCCATTGCAGCTATGCGCGAAGTTGGCTATAGCAAAGATTTTGCTGCTGGCGTTATTGCCAATGCCGGCACACTCGGCATTTTGATTCCACCTTCGATTGTAATGGTTGTTTACGCCGCTGCTACAGACGTTTCTGTTGGTCGTATGTTTCTTGGTGGTGTGATTCCGGGCCTGTTAGCAGGTTTTATGTTAATGACCGTGATCTACATCAATGCACGCATGCGCGGCATGGAAAAACGACCTTTCGCTGGTATGAAAGAAATCGCCTCATCTGCAGCAGCAGCATCCTGGGGATTGCTACTCATTGTCATCATTCTTGGCGGTATCTATTCAGGCGCATTCACACCGACTGAAGCAGCAGCAGTTGCAGCAATGTATGCCTTTTTAATTGCTAACTTTGTCTATCGTGATATGGGGCCTTTGCAAAATGTTGCTTGGCGCAATGAAAATGAATCTGTTGGCGCAGCCACAACGCGTAATACCTTTCAAATTTTCAAAAATCTACCGATCATTTTCTTTCATAAAGATACAAAAAAGGTCGTTTTAGACGGTGCGAAAACAACCATCATGCTGATGTTTATCATTGTTAATGCTTTGGTATTCTCTCATGTGCTCGTCTCAGAACGTATTCCAGATTTAATCACTAGCCTAATGTTAGATGCTGGATTTAATTGGATAACCTTCTTGATAGTCGTCAATATCATTTTATTAATTGGCGGGCAGTTTATGGAGCCATCTGGCCTATTACTGATTGTAGCTCCAGTGGTTTTCCCAATTGCAATTCAGCTAGGCATTGATCCTATTCATTTAGGCATCATGATGGTTGTTAATATGGAGATTGGCATGATCACCCCACCTATTGGATTGAATCTCTTTGTCACTTCAGGCATCACTGGTATGAGCATGGTTAGAGTGATCAAAGCTGCTATGCCATTTGTATTAGTATTGCTAGTGTTCTTAGTTTTAGTCACTTACATCCCTATTATTTCAACATGGTTACCGACCTTGATGATGGGGCCTGAGGTGATTACAAACTAAGGTGTTTTATAAATACTGTTT
>CALKZN010000012.1 GCA_938002995.1 uncultured Arenicellaceae bacterium
TTATCACCTACTCATAATTAGCATTTAAAAATGGCCAATCTACCCGCTTTATTACAAAACCCTGAATTTTTAGATGCTGCTGCAAAACCAAGTCAATGGCCTGAAGGTGGTGTTGAAGTTGCTTTTGCTGGTCGTTCAAACGTCGGCAAATCTAGCGCTATCAATACTATTATGCAGCGTAAGAAATTAGCCCGAACCAGTAAAACTCCTGGACGAACTCAACAAATCGTTTTTTTCTCACTAAGCGAAAAGCAACGTGTTGTAGATTTACCAGGCTATGGTTTTGCAAAAGTGCCTATTGCCGTTCGAAAGGACTGGGAAAAATACATTGGCTTTTATATTAGCTCACGGCAAAATCTAAAAGGTTTGGTTCAACTCATGGATGTTCGCCATCCTTTAACAGACCTGGATAAACAAATGCTGATGTGGTGCACAGATATCGGCTTACCAGTTCATATTATGCTCACTAAAGCGGACAAACTAAAGTTCGGTGCTGCAAAAAACACCTTATTAAAAGTCGCTAAACAAATCGAAGAGTTAGGTGCCGATTGCACATTACAACTTTTTTCTTCACATAAAAACATGGGTGTTGATGATTGCCGCCAACAATTACTTACATGGCTATCTAACCCTGACGAGTAATTTCAAAATGAAGTGTTAACTTGTGTTACAGGTGGTTTTAGATTGCTCCTTATCTACATACAATGACATCGCTGGGTTAGAAACGACCAACCTATGCCATCCCCATTGGGTATCTTGCTTTTTAAGATACGTGAGTTTCTAACCCAGTTTATTATTTCCTCTTAGCCTTCCACTTCGATTTCGAGTTAATACTGTCAACAATGATCAACAAATCAATTGCTGACTTGTTAAATCAGGCCTTTTAGATATGCTCACAGCCTGATAGCATTCAGATATTATGAAATTTTTCGATAAAAAAATCCTGCCCGCTATTGGGTTGTTGTTACTGGCTGCCTGTACCGATCCGGATGCAGAAATTAAAGAGTTAAATACCAATGAACTAAATGATGTCATTGATACTTTATATATTGAAAGCAAACAAGGAGAATCCAGCGATACAGACACGCCACAAATTGCATCACAAGAAAGCCTTGAACCGTCATCTACACAAACTGTTGTAGAAGCTGCTACGGAAACTACAACTAGCCTTATCGAAAACCAAACCATCGCTAATGATTCAGCTACAAACAATACTCCGCCTACTGAGCAAGAAAGCACTTCATCAAGACCTAAAGAATCTGAGTCAGTAGCAGAAAATACCGACACTATAGAATCTGCTGCTAGTTCAAGTGAGTCAGAACAAGAAGCCGCATCGATAAATGATTCTAACTCCAATTCTGATGAATTGACTGATACAACTACTGTTGCGAAAAGCTCATTAACCGAGACAACAGATACTGATGCGGAAAAAATAGCGAGTACTAGCTTTTCCAAACCAACCACAACAAGCGAAACGCTATCTGACATTGTATTAAAAGAATTATTAGCAAAATATCCAACTATTGATTACAGCAACTCATTCACTAACTCTGAAGAAACTCAAACCATTGATACTTATTGCACAGCAATCTCTGAACGTTTAAGCAGTGTTTCAAAAAAGGGTTGCTTGGCCTCAAACCATCGTTTATCTCCTTTCAAAACAGTTAAAGGAAATCCAATTGTTGTGACGGAATTTGCACCTATAGAAGGGCGTAAACCATTAGGCAAAATTTTAGTCATTGGTGGCACTCATGGTGACGAACTCACCTCAGTCAGTACCGCTTATAAATGGATCTCTAATTTGAATAGATTCCATAGTGGTTTGTTTCATTGGCATTTAGCTCCTGCATTAAATGCGGATGCCATATTAAAGCGACCAGCGACTAGACCGAATACAAACGGGGTTGATATTAACCGAAATCTACCTACTCCAGATTGGGGTAAGCAGTCAGCGCTTCGCTGGGAAAAACTTAGCAAAAACTCACGTAAAAATCCGGGAAAATCCGCAGCTAGCGAACCTGAAACACAATGGATCATGCATGAAATTGCTACCTTCAAGCCTGATGCTATTGTTAGTATTCATGCCCCTTATGGCATCTTAGATTTTGATTCACCGCAATTAAATAATGCGCCAAAAAACTTTGGTCGCTTACAACTTAATCTACTGGGCACTTACCCAGGATCTCTAGGCAACTACGCCGGCATCCAACGCAAGATTCCTGTATTAACACTAGAATTACCTAATGCTACTGCTATGCCTTCTCAGAAAGAACTAGCAGCAATATGGGCCGATATGATCAAATGGCTTAGAGTTCAATTGAGCGCATCTTAAAGATTTAAAATCCGCCACCTTTAAAAAAAGCCGCTATTGATATTATTCAATAGCGGCTTTTTTGTTTTTATAGGGATCGTTTTTTAAGCTCTGTCACCTTCATAAATAATTTTCCATTGTCCTTCAGACGACTTCTTCCAATAAATAGTTTTATCGGAAATTCCTTTATAATTATCACTTAAATAGTTTTGTTTGAAGTCAACAGCAAACATATCCTTCTCACCAGGATAGATATACATAGATTGTAGACCCAATGATAATTGAATGAATTTCTTACGCTGGTTAATAGCCTTTTTACGTTTTGACCATGGGGTGAAATCAAGTTTGCCAAAATTTAAATTATCTCGATCATAAAAAGACAGGTATCGATCAATATCTAAACTCTCCCAGCCAGCAACCCATTCTTGCATCACCTTCAAGTACTCTTGACGTTGTTTTTTATGCTCTTCTTGAGAGAACCATTTAACTTTTTCTAACAATAACACTCGAGGCTTCTCTACTTGACGTAAAAACGTCGCCACTTCATCGTAATCATCATTGCTTAATACAAAACAACCTTGGCTTGCTAGTGGAGCACGACTATAAGTATCTGATGGCGTTCCATGTAGCCAAATGCCATAGCCCGTCCGTTTACGCCATCTGTCTACTTTGTTTGGATAATCAACCGGAAAAGCGCCACTACCATACAAATCAGGCAAGGTCTTACCATCAATTTCTCGAGTTACTGAGTACAAACCAATAGGTGTTTTATTATCTCCTTCAACCTGTTTCCCAAAACCCGCCGTGCCAATAGTCATATAGTAATCTTTAACTAAATAAGGCACGCCATTATTATTCCCAAAAATGAAAAATCGTCCTGTTGATGCTTCACCAACAAACACATATTTATCTTGGCCCATATCTAAGATACTAGCCGGAATCATTTCATCTTTTCTAGGCAGATTGGATTCATTACGCCATGTTGCACGTAAATTTAATTCATGACTAAAGTTTGTACGTATTAATTTGTCTTGTATGCCATCACCAAAATTAGTCAAATCTCCCGCCATTGCTGACAATATATCCGCTTTGATCAAAGCACCAATTCGACTTTTCGGGTATTCATTCAATAAAGCATCAACCATTGGTAATGCTTGATCCAAATTACCTTGCTCAACAGTCTCCACTACACGCATCAATTTTGATTCGTATACTTCACCAATAGACTCTTTAGCAAAACTGGACCCGCTCAATATCATCGATATTGATATCAATATTGAGGCTAATGTGAATGTAGCTTTAAATTTTTTATTAAATATAATCATAGCTTTATAAGACCCTGTTAAGGTTTAACATCTTACACTTTACTAACGAATGATTCTTTCAGCAACAATTTTCCAATTTTTGCCGATTTTCTTAAACGTCAAACGTTTAGTAGAAACACCGGAAACAATATTTGATTGATAGTTTTGTTTAAACGTTACATTCACCAAATCATTACTTAACGATTGTTTGAAATCATCTACGGAAACTGTAATGAAGCTCTTATTAGTCAACTTCAACTTACGATCTTGCAGCCATTGGTTCCTCGTTTTACCTTTCGCAGAATAATCTGGCGCATAAAAGCTAACAAATCGTCCCACGCTTTGATCAGACCATGCAGATGCCCACGATTTAACGATAGGGACCAAATCTTGATCAGCTTTTTTATCAGTGGGTTTCTGTGGGTCGGAAACAGTTGGTACCCGTGTAGTAAAAATTTTCTTTTCAGTCTGAGTAGCAATAGGTTTATTAGTATTACTAGCCAAAGCATCAACTGGCACAGGAACCTCTTTAATGACCTCCTTGACGACTTCAACCTCTTTGATTACTTCAACTTCCTTGATTACCTCGACCTCTTTAATAACCTCAACTTCTTTTATTTGTACTGCTTGAGGAGCTAAGCTTGAAGCTGTCGCTAATGTCGGGGCAACGGTTTTATTATCTTTGCTCAAGGCTCGTTGATATGCTGCTACCGCGAGATGCCCATTGAGCTTCTTTAAGCTTTGATAAATTTGAGCATACTCAGGTTTGGATGTCAGACCTTGCTCAAGTAGTTGACGAGCTTTATTAAAATTCCCTTTTTTAGAATAAATATTCGCTAGGTTCAAGTACGCCTCTGGTCTGGCAGGAAAACGTTTGATGAACACTTCATATTGACGTTTTGCTACTTCTGTTTGCCCTAAATTTTCATGCGCTCTTGCTTGTAAAAAAAGTGCATTTTCATCATTCGCATCTTCTGCTAAGGCTGTCTTGAGCTGCGTCAATGCTTGACTAGGTTTCTGTTCGACTAAATCCTCTAAAGGAGCAGCAACAGCGGATCCCACTACAAAAGCCAGCGCTAAGGTGATAATACCTACCTTTAAATTGTAAAAAAATTTATCCATATAATTCTATGATGCCTTGACCTAACAAACGGCATTTAACGATTTTAGTGTGCTTCTCCCCAATTATTACCCAAGCCAATATCTACCAATAGAGGGACACTTAATTGGGCAGAAGATTCCATTTTCTCACGAATTAAGGGTTCAATGATATTAACTTCTGCATTTGGTACTTCAAAAACCAATTCATCATGCACTTGCATGATCATTTTAGTTTGTAAATTATCTTTTTCTAAGGTCGCTTGAATATCAATCATTGCCGTTTTGATGATATCAGCCGCAGTTCCTTGCATAGGGGCATTAATCGCTGTGCGTTCTGCATATTTACGTAACTGCCCATTTTTGGCGTTAATATCTGGCAGATATAAGCGTCGTCCAAAAACTGTTTCGACATAGCCTTGTTCCGCTGCTGAGGAGCGAATGTCATCCATATAGCGTTTTACACCCGGATAACGATCAAAATAGATATCAATATAATCTTGTGCCTCGTATCGACCAATGCCAAGTTGTTTAGCCAAACCAAATGCTGACATGCCATAAATCAAACCAAAATTAATAGCTTTAGCCCGACGACGTTGCTCAGAGTCCACTTGGTCTTGGTCTATATTTAAAATTTCAGCAGCCGTCGTTGTATGAATATCAGCACCTTCTCGAAACGCTTTCAATAAGGTTTCATCTTGTGAAAGATGGGCCATGATTCGTAATTCAACTTGAGAATAATCGGCTGCCACCATTTTATAACCCTCAGGAACAATAAACGCATTTCTTATGCGCCGACCTTCGACACTTCGAATAGGAATATTTTGCAAGTTTGGATCACTAGATGATAAACGACCAGTCACAGCTACAGCTTGGTGATACGAAGTATGCACTCGTCCGGTTTTCGGATTGATCATAATGGGCAGTTTATCGGTATAGGTCGACTTCAACTTACCCATACTACGATGCTCTAAAATGAGTTTTGGCAATTCATACTCAATTGCCAATTCTTGCAATACATCTTCCGCAGTTGATGGCTGACCTTTAGGTGTTTTACGAATGACTGGCAGAGCCATTTTTTCAAATAAAATTTCTTGAATTTGTTTTGGCGAAGCTAAATTAAAAGGTTGCTCTGCGAGCTCATACGCTTGCTGCTCAATAGCATCCATTTTTCCTGCCAACTCCTGGCTTTGCATCAACAAACTAGTGTCGTCAATCATCACTCCATTGCGCTGCACAGTATTGAGAACATCTAACATTGGCATCTCAATATTTTGAAAAATTGTTTTTAATTCATCGTCTTTATCCAGCTTTGGCCAAAGCTTATCGTGCAAGGCGAGCGTGATAAGCGCATCTTCAGCAGCATATTTTGCAGCAGATTCAATCGACACTTGATCAAAGCTTATTTGATTTTTCCCTTTTCCAGCAAGTTCTTCATAAGAGATCGTTTTGTGGCCTAAATGTTTCATCGCCAAGGTATTCATATCATGGCGATTACTCACACTATCCAACACATAAGATTCCAGCATAGTATCAAATGCGATGCCTTGTAAATCAACATCATGATTTGCTAAGACAGTGGCATCATATTTCAAGTTTTGGCCAACCTTGAGGAGATTAGAATCTTCTAACAATGGCTTCACTTTGGCTAAGCTTTCTTCAAAAGGTATTTGTTCGCCCATACTATGAGTCATAGGCAAATATGCACATTTAAGCACTTTTTCCTTAGTACCATAGTAGATTGCAAAAGACATGCCTACCAAACGAGCTTGCATCGCATCCAACGATGTTGTCTCAGTATCAAAAGCAATTAGTGTCGCTTTTTTTAAGTCTGCTAACCACTGATCTAACTGTTCGCTTGTGGTGATTGTGTCGTAGTCAAAATCAGCAAAGTCATTGCTCACCGCCTCAGCATCGTCGCTAGATGCTCCTGCCTCTTCTAACCAGCTATTAAAACCAAGTTCACGATACATACTCAGCAAATTGTCATGATCTTCATCACTCATGACAAATGATTCAATATTTTGTTCAATATCCAGATCAAGACGAATAGTCACCAAGTCTTTGGACAACGCAAGTTGCTCTATACTTTCTCTTAAGTTCTCACCGACTTTACCGCCAATTTTATCTTGATTAGCAACGATCCCATCTAAAGAGTCATAGCTTTGTAGCCACTTAACCGCTGTTTTTGGACCTACCTTAGGGACACCTGGGATATTGTCAGAGGTATCGCCGACTAACGTTAGATAATCGATAATTTGTTCTGGTGTAACGCCAAACCGTTCAATGATTCCTTCTCGATCATAAATAACATCTTTCATGGTATCGACAATTCGAACCTTTGGCGCTACTAATTGCGCCAAATCTTTATCGCCTGTAGAAATAGTGACTGAATAACCTTGATCCGCAGCTTGAGTAGCTAAGGTGCCAATCACATCATCCGCTTCTACTCCTTCAATTGATAAGGTTGGAAAACCTTGAGCCTTGATAATCCTATGAACATAATCAACTTGGCTGCGCAAATCATCTGGCATTGATGGCCGATTAGCTTTGTACTGGTCATATAAGTCATGTCGAAAGGTTTTACCCTTAGCATCGAACACAATCAAAAAATACTCTGAAGGAAAATCTTTACGCAATTTTTTGATCATATTCATGATCGCAAAAATAGCGCCTGTCGGTTGTCCACTTGGGCTCGATAAACCTGATCTGGCAGTGGCAAAATAGGCTCGATATAAATATGATGAGCCATCCAAAAGAACTAGGTTTTTTTTATTGTTATGTTCATCCATAATAATTTGTTAATTGGTTTAAGCGATATTAATCGCATGTTATTCTAGCATTATGAAACTTTCCTACCTGACAATTTCTTGCTTAAGCTACAGCTTAATTTTAGGGATTTTACCCTCTAACTTTGCTCAAGCTAACGATGATGAGTACAAAATAATTCGTTTTTATAAGTTAAATAGCAAGGGTCAACCAAATCGTTTATTAATGCGTGAATCGCGTTTAAAAAAACCAGGCTGCCACAACTTCGCAACTTCACCAAAAATTTTTCGATTAACGCAGATTGGCTATGAATATTGCATCGTATATGCCAAAAAAAAATGCTCTGAAGGATCAGAAATTACCGGTAGCTGGAAAGGCGGGAAACTAGACACTAAATTTAGCCAAGGCGGCGAATGGTTATTTACACACCATAATGAAAAAGGTGTAAAAGCAAAATCTTGGTCATGCCAATTAAAAACTTAAATTAAGCTTTTAATATTCTTCGCGCTCATTAACTAAGGCTTTAGCTTGTTCTACCCATTTTTCACGCTCAATTCGACCTCGAAATACTAAGCGTTTATCACGCTTTTTAACGTCTTCTTTAGACCAATTGGCAATTTGTTCAAAGGTATTAATTCCTTCATTATTCAACAAAATTTGAAATTTTGGGCCTACCCCTTTGATCAAGCTGAGATCATCAAAATCATCATACTCAGAAAAAAGTGTGATGGTATTGGGTTCTGAAGTAATGCTTGGCTCAACAGTGGTCGTGACTGATTCAATTTGCTCGTTAAAACGCTGACGTTTGACTTTTTGCTTATCCGTTAACTTGGCAAATTCACGGGTGACTTTCTCACTCGCTTTATGATTAGACGTTAATTTCACCGCGGCTTGGATGCTGACATACTCCTCGTACATGCCCACTTCTTCTAGAAAATCCTTTTTTCTATCTTCAGCATTATCTAAAGCATTGTCTAAATCTTGTTTAAACTTCTTTGCTGCTTCCCTGTATGCAACTAATTTTCTTTTATGTACCGTTAACTGATTTTGCATACCCGTTAATTGATGGCTTAATTCCTCAATCAACTCGTTACTGTTATTAATGTTGTTATCTTTATGTTTGGATAACCTTTCTAGCTTTCGTTGATTAGCCGTCAGAATCGATTGAATGTTTTTAACTTCATCCGCATTCTTTAAATCATCAATCAACTTTTGCGATTGTAATTTCAATAATCGATCTTTGTAATCTTGATCTCTTGCAAAAAGTTTTAGATATCTTTTGCGATCTTTCTCTGATGTCATAAACTACTACCCACTAACCCCAACAAACTGCATTTGAATGAAAATCCCTATTTTTTCATTAATGCTTTCGCTTGTTTCACCCACTCATCACGCTTAATACGACCTTTGAAGGACAATTTATCATCAAATTCACGAATATCTGCAGCTTTCCACACTGCAATTTGTGCAAATTGAGTAATACCTTCGTTATAGAGTTTTTCTTTTAATTTTGGTCCAACGCCACTGATTAAAGTTAAATCATCTTTAGCAGAAGCTGTTGCTTTTTTAGCTGGCGCTTTTACTGATTCTTTTGGCAAATTTTGCGACTTACCATCTAATAGTTCCTTTAATGCTTTATTTTTCGCATCTTTTTCTTTTATATCCTCTTCTAAGCCAAGATAGGCACTACGACAACTTTTGAGTTTTGAATTTGCTGTTTCTAATTCCATTTTTAAGGAATTAAGTTCTGCAGAAAGTTTGAGTGCGTCATTGTTCCCAGACGTATTTGCTGGCTTGCTATTTAATAACTCTGTTAACCGAGCAATTTCTGCATCATCTTCAGCTTTGGTTGCTCTCATTTTTTGAAACAACTGCTGTAGTTTTACTTTTAAATCGCTTTCGCTTTTCAATAGTGACATGTATTTTTCAACATTAACTTTGCCACCGACTAAACTTTCTTCGCTCATGAAATTTCTCCAAATTTTGACAACTTTTTTCTTATTTTAGAACAAACTTAATACTTAAAAAGTGCATATATTTTATTTTAACAGACAATAGTGTTAATGAGTTAAAGCAAAGTGTCAACTTTATACGTAATTCGTATAAATCTAAGTAATATGGCCTTTAGCTAAATATTCAGTTGATTGCATTTCGCTTAGACGACTGACTGTCCGATCAAACTCAAATTTCACCTGTGGATTACGACCTACATACATCCCATCTGGTGATGATTCTGCAGAGATAATCAATTTGACATTGTGCTCATAAAAAACATCAATGAGGTTAATCAAGCGCCGAGCACTGTCTTCTTTATATTGATCAAATACAGGGACATTTTCTAATAACAATGTATGAAATCGTTTAGCTAGTTCAATATAATCATTTTGTGATCGCGCTGTTTCACACAATTCAGAGAATTCAAACCACACCACACCATCTGCCCAACGCTTTGTCTGCAGCTGTCGTCCTAAGACTTCAATTAGGTGATTTGGCTTGCCATCTTCTGGCGCCAATGCAGCAAAATTATAAGCTAAGCCTTGTTCAGCCTCTTTATTAATTGGCGTAAAATAAATATTGGCTTTTTCTAAAAACACCAAACGATAGTCAGTACCACCATCAATATTCACAACTTCAGTACGCTGATATAAAAGATCAATGGCGGGTAAAAACAAATCTCGCTGCAATCCGTGTTTATATAAATCCTTTGGTTCCGCATTGGAGGTCGCCACTAAAATAACGCCCATCGACATCAAATAGGTCATCAGCTTGCCAAGGATCACCGCATCTGCGACATCTGCCACAACAAATTCATCAAAGCATAATACTCTTAGACGATCTGTTTCTGCCGGTCTGATCATTTTTGTCGCAATCAGCTTTAAAGGATCTTTCTTTTCGCGCAACTGTTTTAACTCATTATGAACTTCCTGCATAAATACATGAAAGTGAATCCGTTTTTTTTCAGCATTCGCGCTTAATGGTAAGCAATGATAAAAAGTGTCTACTAAATAAGTCTTGCCTCGGCCAACACCACCCCAAAAGTATAAACCCTTAATAGGTTTAGGAAGCTCTTGTCGCTCAAACAACTTAGTAAAAAAACCTTGCTTTTTAGACTGACGTTGAATTAAATCGTCGTATAGTCGTTGTAAATGTTCCACTGCTATACGTTGCGAATCATCTTCACGAAAATTTGGTTTTTTGAGATCCGCTTCGTAACAAGAAAGAGGAGTTGAATTTAGAGAAATTGTCATACGACCAAAGGCAAAGTAAACTTTTTCTAATTTTACTCTGAATTTTGCATGTGCGCATTATTCTTCAATTAATTATAAAAACATTAAATATCCCCATATGAGCAATATATATCCTTATAAAGGCGTCCTACCCATAATTGACCCTTCAACATTCACGGCGCCTAGTGCAGATATTATCGGTGATGTAGTGATTGGCAAAGAATGCAGTATTTGGTTCAACACCACTATTCGGGGCGATGTCAACGAGATCCGTATTGGCAATCAAACCAGTATTCAAGACAATACAGTAATACATGTTGCCAGAAATGGGCAAGGCACTTATGTGGGTGATCGCGTAACGGTTGGACATGCAGTCATCCTTCATGCCTGCACGATTGAAGACGATGTAGTCGTTGGCAACGGTTCTTGTGTCATGGACGATTGCCATGTTGAAAAAGGCGCTATTGTTGCCGCAAATGCCTTAATTCCACCAGGCAAACGCGTAGGTGCGGGTGAGGTGTGGGCGGGCAATCCTGCAAAAAAATTACGTGATGTGCGTGAAGCTGAAGTTGATTTTTTTCATGATAATATGTTGGACTACTGCACACTGGCAAAAGAATACAACGAGGAATTCAAAAGCAAATAATGGACATATTAAGCACACTAACTCAACCTATCAATATTTTTTGGGTAGGTTTAGGATCTCTCGAAAAAAGCATTGCGATTATTGTTCTTTGTATCGCAACATTTTATTTTTTACGTTATTTCGTCATTCGCCGCTTAGAACGATTAACAGCTCATACCGAAAATGATCTCGATGATCGATTAATCCATTTTATTAAACAATTTTTATGGGTCGCCTTTTTTGTTGGTACTTTAGTTTGGGTGTTAAAAACTAACGGCATTGCAGTTTCACCCATTTTGGCTGGTGCAGGAATTTTTGGTGTCGCGGTAGGTTTTGCGGCAAAAGAAACCATTGCCGATATTTTATCGGGGATTTTCTTAATTGTTGATCGACCCATTCGTATTGGCGACCGAGTTACTATTGATAAGATTGGTAAACACTGGGGAGGTTGGGGTGACGTTATCGATATTGGTTTGCGTCGAACAATCATTCGCAATACCGATGGCGTTATTGTTAACTATCCAAACTCCTTGCTTTCCAGCGGAATCATTAAAAATTTCTCCATCGACCCAAAACCTGTCCGAGCACGAGTAAGGTTTCAAGTAGATTATTCCGCTGACCCAAATAGTGTTCGAAAAACTGTTCTTTCAGCTATCAATAAAGTTGAAGGGATTGTTCCAGAGACAACCACGATTGTTATTCGTTCCATGTGGGATGACGATCTAGGCCATCAATTATCTGGGGTACTTTATGAAGCTCGATATATTTTAGAAGATGTCACACAACGAACAAACATTCGCTCTAAGGTATTAGAGAACATTATTTTAGGCTTTCAAGAACAAAAAATTCCAATGGCTTCTCATCCTGTTAATATTGTTAAGCAAAACATCATAAATCAATAAGATCATTGAAAAGATGAAAAAATAGTTCACAGTTTTATCCCTTAGTTTCAATACAGATAGTTCTATCCACAAACAATAGGCATCAATGACATCAAAATCTAAAACATCCGCAGAGTTTTTCTCTGACTTTTTATGCCTAGAGTCGGCTAGTGGTCTCATATTGATGTTCGCAGCGTTACTAGCCATCGTTTGTGCCAATTCGGCTCTAGAACCATTCTATGTATTATTGCTAGATACTCCAGCAGTAATCAAAATTGGCGCATTGGAAATTGCCAAGCCATTATTGCTATGGATCAATGATGGTTTGATGGCAGTATTCTTTTTTTTGGTTGGGTTAGAATTAAAACGCGAACTCATTGAAGGACAATTATCTGATAAACGCAACATCATCCTACCTGGCATTGGTGCTATCGGCGGGATGTTATTTCCTGCCTTATTCTATCTGTACTTTAATGCTGATGATCCGGTCGCCGTCAAAGGCTGGGCAATTCCCGCCGCAACTGATATCGCCTTCGCCTTAGGCGTATTAGCATTGCTTGGCTCCCGCGTACCCATATCAATTAAAATTTTTATTACATCACTCGCAATTTTCGATGATATTGGCGCAATTGTTATTATCGCCGCGTTTTACACCTCAAAGATATCACTCATGGCATTAGTCGTCGTCGCACTATGCATTCCTGTTTTGTATGCCATGAACAAGAAAAATATCATCCGCAAAAGCCCGTATATTCTAATCGGCATAATTATGTGGATAGCCACATTAAAATCAGGCGTTCACGCCACCTTAGCAGGTGTGGTCCTAGCTATGTTTATTCCAATGCGAGATAAAAATGATGAAACAATCTCACCATTAAAAAGCCTAGAACACGACTTACACGGCATCGTCGCTTTTTTCATATTACCTGTTTTTGCTTTTGCCAATGCTGGTCTAAACCTCAAAGGCGTCGGCATGGATCAAATCACTCACCCAGTCCCGATTGGTATTGCACTAGGACTTTTCTTTGGCAAACAAATTGGTATTTTTGGTTTATGCTGGCTGGCTATTAAGCTAAAACTTGCACCTCTTCCAAATCAGATGAATTGGGGAGCGTTATATGGAGCATCTGCTCTATGCGGAATTGGCTTTACAATGAGCTTATTTATTGGTTCACTCGCCTTTGAAGAAACCGGCGTCAACTTACTTTTTGATGAACGTTTAGGCATTATTATTGGTTCACTCCTATCTGGGGTTGTAGGATTTATTGTGCTAAGAATTTGCTTGAAAGAACCTTCTAAAGAAAGCTAAACAATCTAATTATAAAAATTTCGAAATCGATAGAGTTCGAACTTCATCGCAATGGAAAATAAGGTCAAATACAGGAATCCGATAACGATTGAAATAACCATGCAGGACCATATTTCAAAACACTCATATTAAGTTCGCCATCGGCATATCTAAAAATTCTTCAGTGTCTTTTTCAGGTTTTTGTGAATCGGGGTGACTGATAGCACGAAGATGTTTGATACCAAAATCTTGCGCTGTACGCAAAATAGGGACACTGTCATCGACAAACAAACTTCGCTCAGGGTCAAATGGGAATGCATCCTTAAGAGCCTGCCAAAAATGTGTTTGCTCTTTTGAAAAACCAAAATCATGCGAGCTAATTAGATGTTCAAAATGAGGTTCCAGTACTAAACGGTCACACTTGATCGTCAACACATCTCTATGGGCATTAGTCACCATCCAAACCTGCTTTCCCGATTTGTTTAAAAATTCGAGAAACTTTTCTGCATGAGGACGAAAAGAGATTTTTTGGGCAACATCATAGGCCGCTTTTGTTGTCGCAATGTCGATATCAAATTCATTGCTCCAGTAATCAGTAGAATACCATTCAAGTTGACCATATTTTGCTGCCAAAATAGGTGTAATAGTACGCTTCGCCTGATCAATGCTTAAATCATGTTTGTCGGCATATAACTTTGGTAAATGTTCGACCCAATAGTAATTATCATAATGAAGGTCCAATAAGGTGCCATCCATGTCTAATAGGACCGTGTCAATTTGTTGCCAATCGATTATCATCTAACTCTGATTACTCTATTTATTATTTTTTGTTACTTTAACAATATTTCTAGACTGAATACACCATGAACATTGCTGATCTTGAAGCCTACTTAGAAACCATCATTGATATTGCCCATGATGCAGGCGAACTGATTCTCGACGTATATAGCGATGACTTTGATGTAGAAACGAAAGGTGATGGAACGCCTTTAACTATTGCCGACCAACGCTCACATAATTTGATTTGTAGTCGCCTTTTAGAGTTGACTCCTAATATCCCCATTCTCTCTGAAGAGTCAGAAAAAATAAGCTATGAAGAACGCAGCCGCTGGCGGACATATTGGCTAGTTGACCCACTTGATGGCACCAAAGAATTTGTCAAAAAATCGGGCGAATTCACCGTTAACATTGCATTAATGCATGAAAACCAACCAGTGCTAGGTGTCGTACATACTCCGGTAAAACAATGGACTCACTGGGGAGTCCATGCTCGCGGCGCTTGGAAACAAGTTGGCTATGGCGCCAAAGAACAAATTTTTGCCAAGCCCTATGCAGGCGGGGAAGCAATAGTCGTTGCTAGTAAATCTCATGGCCAAGCAAAATTAGAGCAATTTTTAGACAATGTTGAAAAGTCAGAAGGTAGCTACCAAGTCACCAACATGGGAAGCGCTTTAAAAATTTGCTTAGTCGCAGAAGGCATAGGTGATATTTATCCACGCTTAGGTTTGACCAGTGAGTGGGACACTGCTTCAGCAGATATTATTATTCGTGAAGCAGGTGGCAAGATCATTCAAGCAAATGGCAAAGTTGTCGTCTATAACAAACCGAATATACTTAACCCCTATTTCTTGGCAGTAGGCGCGGGAGATTATGATTGGTTACCATTATTAGACGGCATCGATACAAACCCGTAGAATTTGATTATGATGAAACTTTCTTTCACAAAAATGCAAGGCTTAGGCAATGACTTTGTCGTGCTAGATTTTGTCAATAATCCTGTCTCTTTGACTAATGCGCAATTTGCACACATTGCAGATCGACGATTTGGAGTGGGTTGTGATCAAATTCTTATTGTTGAGAAAACAGATGAAGCCGACATTGATTTTCAATATCGAATTATCAATGCTGATGGCAGTGAAGTTGGTCAGTGTGGCAACGGTGCTCGTTGTTTAGTTAAGTTTGTTCGCGAACAAGGGCTCACTGATAAGTCTTCAGTTCGGGTTGCTACTTCTACTAGCGTGATGGAACTTAAGGCCAATGAAAACGGCAGTGTCACTGTTGATATGGGCAAAGTCAGCTTTGCGCCTGACAGTATTCCATTTATTGTCGATGTTTCTAATAACAGCAATACAAATACTGAGCATGTTGTTAAACAACAAGACCTCTATAAAATTGATTTAGAAGGTGAGTCAGTTGAAGTCGCTGTGGCGAATATTGGCAATCCACATTGCCTATTGCTAGTCGATGATATTGATACTGCACCAGTAGAACGTATTGGCCCACAACTAGAATCACATCATCGTTTCCCTGAAAAAGTAAATGTCAGTTTTATGCAAATGATCAGCCCAAGCGAAGTTAAATTACGCGTTTATGAGCGTGGCGCTGGCGAAACCATGGCTTGCGGCAGTGGTGCATGTGCTGCAGTAGCCATAGGCCAACAACTCGGCTTATTATGTGAAGAAGTTTTCGTACATTTACTTGGTGGCGATCTGCAAATCTATCGAGAAGAACAAAGTAATGTGATGATGACTGGCGCTGCCGAATTTAGTTTCACTGGTGAAATAACACTATAAAATTTTATGACTAAGACAAAAACGACTAAAGTAAAAATTTCTGAAATGTCTCAAAGCGATCAAACACGCGCCTTAGCAGCCTTATTGAAAGCCCAGCCTGACATTTTACAACGTGAACCAAAACTACTAGAAATTTTAGACTTGGATGACCCACAAGAAGGTAATGTGACATCACTGGCGAGCCGTCAATCGGAACGCCTTAAGGATGAATTGACTAAAAACAAGCGTCGCACTCAAGACTTGTTAGACAACGCTAAACACTACGATCAACTCACTAATAAAATTTATGATTTGATTTATGACCTAATGGCTTGCTCTAAAAGCGAAGAGGTTATTGATGTTATTGCGGCAAGATCCCCGCATTTATTTAACATTGAATTTGTTGAAATACGAGGAACATTAGGACTTGATGATACAGATAACCTCTCTGATTTCTTTAATAACGATATCGCTAAGGACAATGCCTATAAGCATGTCATTGAACGCTTAGCGCAAGGAAAATGTTTATGCAGTGATCGTTTTCCAGATTCTGTATTGAAATACTTTTTTACTGATCATAGTACTGAAATTAAATCCGTCGCCTTCATACCGCTGATAGGTAGAGACAATAATCCAAAGAATGCCTTTGGTATTTTGACTTATGGATCTAAAGAGAAAAGTAAATTCTCATCTGGGCTTCGTGGCACGGTTCATTTAGAACGTATTGGCAAAATTACCGCCTTGACTCTTGAACGCATTTCCAAACAAGCCCAATAATTGTGATTAAATAACCATGCGAGACGATGTTGAACAGTATCTACAAATTCTTACTGTTGAACGACGACTTTCTGAACATACCATCAGCAATTACCGTCGCGACATTCAAAAACTCATCAACTATGCAGAGCAATACTCGCTTATTTTATGGCATGGATTAAATACCAAAGAAGCGCGACGTTTTGCCGCAAAATTACATGCCACAGGCCTCCATCCTAAAAGTATTCAACGCATACTGTCAGCTTGTCGTAGCTTATGCCATTTTTTAGTAGAACATCGCCACCTTAGCTTAAACCCCTTTGTGGACGTCCGCGCTCCAAAAGCGCCGAAAACACTGCCGAAAACACTAACCGCAGAACAATTATCTCAACTGATTGAAATCCAAGCAGATGACCCACTAAGCTTTCGGGATCAGGCATTTATGGAGTTATTTTATTCTTCAGGCTTACGGTTATCAGAATTGTGTGATCTGAATTTAACCGATTTGATGTTTGATCAAGCATTGGTAAGGGTCACTGGCAAAGGCAATAAAACTCGTGACGTGCCAGTAGGTAGCATGGCAATCAAGGCATTAAAACAGTGGTTATTACAACGCAATAATTTACCTCTCAAAGACTATGACGCCGTTTTTGTCAGTAAATGGGGAAGGCGAGTCTCGCCTAGGAATATTCAACAACGTTTGAAACATTGGGCAAAAAAACAAGGTTTGGATATTAATATCACCCCTCATATGCTCCGTCATAGTTTTGCTAGTCACATGTTGGAATCTAGCGGCGAACTTCGATCAGTTCAAGAACTGCTAGGACATGCCAATATCAGCACAACGCAAATTTATACACACCTTGACTTTCAACACCTAGCAAAAGTCTATGATCAAGCTCATCCTCGAGCTAAGAAAAAATAAGCGTAAAAAAGGCACTTCTATACTATAGAAGCGCCTTTAAAAATTCTGACACGTTATTAATTTTCTTTGTTGTACGCTTCAACAGAAGAAAGAATTTCTTGTCTAGCAACTTCTTTACCAGCCCAACCTTTAATTTTGACCCACTTATTTTTTTCTAAGTCTTTATAGTGCTCAAAGAAGTGTGCAATTTTATCGAGTTGCTCAACAGGGATATCACGAAAATTATCAACGTTCGTATACCACTTAGTCAATTTATCAACAGGAACTGCCAGAATTTTTGCATCCATTCCCGCTTCGTCTTCCATTTCTAAAACACCAATTGGACGACAACGAACAACTGAACCTAAAGCTAGTGGGAAAGGAGCTAGAACCAATACGTCTACAGGGTCACCATCGTCAGAAAGTGTTTGCGGAACATAGCCATAGTTACATGGATATTGCATTGCCGTTGACATAAAGCGGTCAACAAATAAAGCACCCGTCTCTTTATCAACTTCATATTTAATTGGGTCAGCGTGACGCGGAATTTCAACAATAACGTTGATATCATCAGGCAAAGAAATACCTGGAGAAACCTTATCTAATCTCATTTCTGATCTCTATTTCTGTACAGTTTAAAAATTTGCGGTATTATTACATACAGCCGGCGTTTAAACATGCTGATTACCACACTTTAGCCCGTTTATTTGCTGCGAATAATAATAGAAAACTAGCTTGCGCTATGCTTTGTATTATTAAATAAGAATTTCAAGCATTGAGACAGGGTATAACAATAATAAATTAGTCCATTATTTAAAACGTTAAACGTGTTTAGATTTTTATCTAAAGCCTGAGCGCATAACCGTCTGTACTCAATTTTTGACATTCTTCAATATCTATTGGAGGAGGAGTTATGAGTACGGCATTTCTGCCTATAATTTTAGGCGTGGTTGGTTTAGTCGCCGCCGCTTTCGTTTATTCACTTGTCAAAAAAACACCTGTAGCATCTGGAAAAGTATCTAGTATTGGAGATCAAATCCATACTGGTGCAATGGTATTCATACGCCGTGAATATAGCATTTTAGCTATTTTTATAGTGGTCGTAGGGATTCTCGTCGCTGTTTCTGATCTAGGTGTAAACACACTATATGCATTCATTCTTGGTGCGCTGTGTTCAGGAAGCGCCGGTTATATCGGCATGTATACTGCAACAAAAGCAAACGTACGTACTACTACTGCTGCCCATGAGCAAGGTTCTGCAAAAGCACTCGAAGTGGCATTCTATGGCGGTTCAATTATGGGGCTATGTGTCGCGTCAATGGGTTTACTTGGCCTGGGCATTCTTTATTATTATTTCGGAAGTGACCCGCATACAGCTCACACTATCCATGGTTTTGGCATGGGCGCTTCATGTGTCGCATTATTCTCTCGTGTGGGAGGAGGCATTTTTACCAAAAGTGCTGACGTTGGCGCAGATTTAGTCGGAAAAGTTGAAGCGGGCATTCCCGAAGATGACCCACGTAATCCAGCAGTTATTGCGGATAATGTGGGTGATAACGTCGGTGATGTTGCCGGCATGGGTTCGGACATTTTTGAATCTTATTGCGGAGCAATCATTGCCACTATCGCGATTGCAGCAACACTCAATACCACCATGATTGACAAACTTGGCGCTCAAAACCTATTGATGTTCTTACCACTTGCATTAGCATCGCTGGGTTTAGTTTGTTCAATAATTGGAATTCTTTTAGTGAAAATGTTTAGTAGTAGTTCGCCTGAGAATGCTTTACGGACTGGCACTATAGGAGCATCAGTAGTATTCATCGCAGCATCCTACTTTCTGGTTCAATACTATGGTATTTCTACCAACGTTTGGTGGTCCGTCATTGTAGGTACAGTTGGCGGAGCCATTATTGGTTTCATCACTGAATACTACACCGCTGGAAAACCCGTCCGAGATATTGCCGCAAGTGGTGAAACAGGTCCTGCTACCGTGATCATCACTGGACTTGCAATCGGTATGCAATCAGTCGTTGTTCCGGTGTTAACGCTATGTTTAGTCATTTATTTTTCAACTGAATTTTCAGGACTCTATGGGGTTGGCATAGCCGCTGTAGGCATGCTTGCCACAGTAGGTATTACTATGGCTATCGATGCTTACGGTCCTGTCGCAGACAATGCTGGTGGCATTGCAGAAATGGCAGGCCTAGGTGAAGATACACGGAAAATAACCGACTCTCTTGATGAGCTTGGCAATACAACCGCCGCCATTGGTAAAGGTTTTGCCATTGGTGCAGCTGCACTTGCTGCTTTGGCGATTATCTCCGCATTTATTGAAACTGTTTCATTACGAATACCAGATTTTTCACTACAAATTAATGATCCTGAAGTATTAATCGGCATGTTCATTGGTGGAATGTTTCCGTTCTTAGTTGCCAGCTTAACCATGACGGCTGTTGGAGACGCCGCTTTCGATATGATTAAAGAAGTTCGTCGGCAATTCAAAGAAATTCCTGGCTTACTCGAAGGCAAAGAAGGTGTAGAACCAGATACTGCTCGATGTGTTGAAATTGCAACAAATGCTGCTTTGAAAAAAATGATTCTTCCAGGCGTATTAGCTATTTTCTCGCCTGTGGTAGTCGGTTTTGGTATTGGAGCAGAAGCCTTAGGTGGCATGCTGGGTGGTGCTTTATTAGGCTGTGTTCTCCTTGCTATTAGCATGGCTAATTCGGGTGGCGCTTGGGACAACGCTAAGAAATATGTAGAACGAGGAAACCATGGAGGCAAAGGCTCTGAAGCACACACAGCTTGTGTCGTTGGAGATACCGTTGGCGACCCATTCAAAGACACTTCAGGTCCATCTATGAATATTCTGATTAATGTGATGGCAATTGTGAGTTTAGTGATTGCTCCTCTCTTAAATTAGTACTCAGTTAAATTTGAACAAACCTGAAGTTAAATAGGTAAAACAGGTTAAAAGTTAGGTTTTGTCCTGAAAAACCCCGTTTTGACGGGGTTTTTCTTTGTCCGTAGCATTAATGCCTGTATACTCCGCGCTCTTTTGAATAAGCCGTAATTTATGAATTTTTATAAAAGCATCGGCTAGTTTCAAACTTTATTTAGACTGAAAACAGTCTGTATCGATATAGCGGCGCATTAGCACATTAGAGGTTATCCGCAAATTTCGATAAAACGCTTATTACAAGCAACGAAAACGCGCGATAACGTGTAGAGAGTGCCATGACAGATTCTTCCATAACTTTTGACCAGTTAGGTCTACCCGATCTTGTTCTACAAGCAGTAAAAGAACAAGGTTATGAACAACCTTCGCCTATTCAAGCAAAGGCTATTCCGCCACTGCTTGAAGGCCGAGATATTCTTGGGCAAGCACAAACAGGAACCGGAAAAACAGCCGCCTTTGCTTTACCATTATTAACGCGTATTGATGTTAACAACCGTGCACCACAACTTTTGATTCTAGCGCCTACTCGGGAACTAGCTATTCAAGTGGCTGAAGCGTGCCAACAATATGCCAAACATATAAAAGGCCTCAACATCCTGCCAATATATGGTGGCCAATCTTACACAATCCAATTAAAGCAATTAAAACGCGGCGCTCAACTTGTCGTCGGCACGCCAGGCCGTGTTATGGATCACATGCGTAAGGGCACATTGGTTTTAAATGACTTACAAGCCTTAGTACTTGATGAAGCAGATGAAATGCTACGCATGGGCTTTATTGATGACGTTAAGTGGGTATTAGAGCAATCACCACCTGATCGTCAAATTGCCTTGTTCTCAGCAACAATGCCACGTGAAGTCAAAAGGGTTGCCGACCAACATTTGGTTGATCCTGTACATATTCATATTCAAGCAAAGACTGCGACTGCAGATAACATCCAACAACGTTACTGGGTTGTTCGTGGCACTAATAAATTAGATGCCATTACTCGTATCTTGGAGAATGAAGAAACAGAAGGCGTCATTGTTTTCGTTCGCACCAAAAATGCGACGGTTGAACTAGCAGACAAACTCGCAGCACGTGGTTTTCGCAGTGAAGCCTTAAATGGTGACGTCCCACAAGCCAATCGTGAAAAAATTATTATTCGCTTAAAAAGTAGCAAATTAGATATTTTAGTTGCTACTGATGTTGTTGCACGTGGACTTGATGTTGAACGCATCAGTCATGTTATTAACTACGATGTGCCACATGATACAGAATCCTATATTCACCGTATTGGTCGAACTGGCCGAGCAGGGCGTACAGGGAAAGCCATCTTATTTTTGTCTCCTCGTGAAAAACGCATGTTGCATTCTATTGAACGCGCCACGAAAAAGGCGATTGAACCAATGGAATTGCCGAGCATTAAAGATATTAATACCAGCCGAGTTTCTCGCTTTAAAGAAAAAATCATTGAAACAATAGAAGCTCAAAATTTAGATTTCTTTTCGCAAATCATCACTGAAATGCAACAAGAAAAAGAAACTAGTAGTGAGCAAATTGCGGCAGCTTTAGCGTTTATGGCGCAAGGGAATTCACCTTTAATATTAGATGAATCTAAACATAAAGAAATCTCTGATAAACGTGGTTTCGATAAAGGCTCAGATAAAGACTTCGGCAGAGACCGTAAACGTTTCGAACGTCGCAGTGAAGGTAAGCCTGCACCAAAGCCAAACGCAACGCCTTTAAAAACTCACCCTGATGTAGAAATGCAGCGCTTTTATCTAGATGTAGGCCGACAAAATGACGTTAAGCCTGGAAACATTGTTGGCGCAATTGCCAATGAAGCTGATTTAGAAAGTCAATATATCGGTGAAATTGAAATTCGCGAAAGCTATTCAACAGTAGATTTACCTGCAGATATGCCAGCAGGTGTCATGGCTATTTTGAAGAAGGTTCGTGTTGCTGGCAGGCCTATGGCAATTCGTGTCTATGACGGTAATGCACCTGATGATTCAGGCGAAAAAGGTTCAGATGGTCCACGCAGAAAAAGCTACAACTCTAAAAAGCGTAGCTTTGATGATAAAGGCGGAAAAAGAAAAGCTAGTTCTGATTACGCAAAAAAACGTAAACGTTCGCGCGATTAATCAGCTTTGATAATCAAAAATAAGTAAACGACAAGAAAAATCCGAAGTAAAAACTTCGGCTTTTTCTTGTCTTATTATTGCGTATCTACAACTCTACCAAAGAGCCCTTAAAAAACACTCTGTAACTAAAATATCTTCTCGATTTAATTGATAGAGCGTTCTTCTCGAAAAATAAGTATCTCCATTAATCACTGTTTTCGCAACTTGGCGAGTTTCCAAGTTCACTTTGGCTTGTTTAAATAATAAATGCCCAAGTGGTACAGTGCCCAATTTTGTGAGTTGATGTTTTGATGCACGAATAGCTTGATCAGAAATAATACTACGTGCAAAAACCGTTGCTTGTCCTTTGCATTTCAGCATCACTTCTCTTATTTGACAAGATCGATGCAGGCGAATTCCTAATACACGAGATTCATGCATAAGTGGCTTACCACGATATTCTCTTAATAGTTCTAATTCAAACTCACCATCACTGTAAGCAATTAGTTGCTTGGTCAATGATTGATTACCACGAAACCATAAACGTTGTGCCTCGTTCATTGGTAGACGTTTTCGGTGATGCCAAATGGTTTGATTCACCATTATTTTTAATTCTTTAGAATTAAGCACGTCGTTTAATAGGTATTGATTCTGAATTTAAGTGATTAATATTGAATATACTAAACACTAATTACGCCAGTACAGGCAGTGGAATATGCAAGCTTGCACAAATCGCTCGTAATAGTTCATGTTCTTGAATAGCGACTTTACCATCACTCATAATAATATTGGCTAAAGCAATCACAAGTTTCTTCTTTTCGCCTGCACGAAGTTTATTCAACTCTAAAAGCGCCTTATCAAGTTGTTCAGACCAATCATTAGCAATCAACAACTCACTAGGTTTCCAGCCTAATGATTCAATTCCTTTGTTCAAGGATTTTTTAGCCTCGCTAACATTTTCACTGCCGTGGATGGCGAGAACACTCATCAAGGTTTTTGCTTCTTGCTGTTTTCTTGCTATTGACCTATTGCCATGGATTAATGCTTTATCTGGCCTTGATTGATCAATGATCTGCACTTCAAGTTGTTTGAACAATAAATATTCAAAGGTATCAATACGGCTGTCTAAAGAAATCATTCTGCGGATTGTATCCAATAATTTTTCCAGTTCAGCGACAGGTCTATGCTTCATTTGAGGAAAAGCAATCTCTAATAAAGGTAAGCGTTGTTCAACGCCTAATGACTCTACATTGGCTAATAGATGATCCATTTTTTGGTCACTCCATTGGCCTAAATCTTTGGAGATAATTTCTAATTGCCGATCACGAATACTGGCTGTCGATGACAAAATTGCTAGCAAAACAACTTCAGGCGCCCATTCTTGGCTGTGAGCAGCTTGTTCAATTGCTGATGGTAAAGAATCACTCAGCGCACCTGCAATAAGGATTTGTTCAAGACTTGGATGACCTATATCTTGCAATATATTATTGATATCAAAGCCTTGTTTTCTGTCAGTTTTTTTATCTTGTTTTTGTTCAGCTTCTGCACGTTTGGCTTCAGTATGCTGTTCTTTTTTTTGTAATTTCCTAGCAAACTCTCGCATATGAACCTCTTTAAATCTAGGTTCAAAACGTTGGATTCTCTCAAGTAAGGGCGGGTGAGTCGCAAACATTTTTGAAGAGAAAAAATTAGGCCTTTCTCCATCACCAAACAACATATGGCTAACTTCTTCACTATCTGTTTTTAAAAATGATTGATTCGAATGAACGGCTATTTTTTTTAATGCAGAACTGATTCCATCTGGGTTACGAGTAAATTGAACCGCTGAAGCATCTGCTAAATATTCTCGTTGTCTGGATATTGACGCTTTCAACCATCGTGCAAAAAACAGGCCGCTATAGCCAATAATTATAAGACCAAGGCCTGCGAATATCACAACACTCATGCCTTTATTATTACTTGAGCGATAGCGAGCTCTGCGGTTACTCATTAACAATTTTCTACCAATAATGGATAAAACTAATATGCCAAAAATAACGCCCATTAAACGAATATTGATCCGTGTATCGCCATTCAAAATATGACTAAATTCATGCGCGATAACACCTTGCAGTTCGTCTCGATCAAAGGCTTCTAAAGCCCCGCGTGTTACGGCTACTGCTGCATCGCTTTGTGTATATCCTGCTGCAAAGGCATTGATTCCGCTTTCTTCTTCTAAAACGTAGACTTCAGGAACTGGGACTCCTGATGCAACTGAAATTTCTTCAACCACATTATATAAACGTCTTCTTAATGGGTCTGGATGTCCCGCTGAGATTAAATCTCCACCTAATTGTCGAGCGACTTGCCCGCCGCCATCACGTAAAGACATGATCTTTCCGGCGCTGCTAACACCCATCAAACCTGCAGTAACTGCGCTACTGGCTAATAGTGTATTGCTATGATATTGAAGAAACGCTGGCTTAAATAAATCAAAAAAACCTTGGCTTGTACCATAGGCAATAGACGTTCCTACCTGCTGCCAACCTAAAAAAATTAGCAATAAAATATTGATCGCTAGGATAACGACAATAGCAGCAGCAAGCACGCCAAGAATAAGCCAAAATGACTTACGACGTGCTTGTTCTTGATGACCAAAAAAATCCATAGGTCAATTCACCCGTTGATTCACATTAATAGCGAAATGCAAAATTAGAATGAAACCTTAGGAACCTCTCGCTTCTCTTCTGATTCAATTTCCAACAATGCTGCTGGTTTGAATTGAAAGAAGTTAGCCACAAAATTACTTGGAAAGGATTCACGTAAAATGTTGTAACGCATTACACCATCATTAAAGGCTTGTCTCGCAAAGGCTACTTTGTTCTCGGTGGTCGTAAGCTCTTCAGAGAGTTGCATCATATTTTCATTGGCTTTCAAATCTGGATAGTTTTCTGATAAAGCAAAAAGTCGACCTAATGCTGAACTTAAGCTGTTTTCTGATGAACCGAGTTTTTCTAATGCTCCTGCATTGTTAGGGTCTTTTTTAGCAGTTTCTAAGTCACCGACAGCTTGATTACGAGCATTGATAACACCTTCTAGCGTTTCCTTTTCGTGTTTCATATAGCCTTTGGCTGTTTCAATCAAATTAGGTATCAAATCGTGTCGTCTTGTCAGTTGCACATCAATTTGTGCAAACGCATTTTCAAAACCATTCCGTGATGAAATCAATTTGTTATACATGGCAATCAGCCACACAATAATTACAGCAATCGCAATCAATACACCTGTTCCAAATGTCATACTTAATCCTCTTCGATTTTTTATTCTCTATAAAATACCACAAGCATCGAATGGCATCTAATTTTCCTTTGTAATTAACACTTGCTCTTGGCTAAAAAAGTCATTTATTTCTGCTTTCTATTGTTATTTTTCAATTGCTCTACTTGTTAATTTGAGAGTTTCAAGAGCTGTTTGTAAACGCTTATTCGGTGCAAGCAAAAGTTTAACACTTCTTTCTGACCTGATATCAATATAAATATCCGGCTGAAACTCGCGTAAAAAACTCTCCATACCAACTAGATCATAGGAGCGCATAAATACAACTTCTTTAAAGCTTTCAGCAAAAAATGGTTGAAGATAAGCACCAAATGAATCATTAACAACAACTGCGCGTACAGTCTTGTTCTTACAGCCTCTCTTTATTGGTAATGTTTTCTTCTTTAGCTTATAGGCTTCCGTTTCTTTGAAGCTTGTTACTATCTCAGGCTCTTCAGGTGAACACGGGTCAATTACTGTTAAACGATGATGTGTTTCAGTCTTATTAATAGAACCCATCCTTGCAAGATCACCTTTTTTATCTACTAAGATAGGATCGAGTTGATCAAATCGAATAGGTGGTTCTAGTCCAGATATGTGGGTTTTTAATTGTTGCACAATATGCTGGTAAGATAAGAATGCACCCAACGTTGTCCAATGCGAATCTCTATAAAAATACAGATTGTCGGCCCTGATATTGCTGTAGTTGGTATCAGCGTTATTTCCACTTAAACTGTTTTGTAACTTTTCTCTACTTGTGTTTTTTTGTGCTGTTAAAACAGATTTTAGGTCAACAAAATTACGATATGGCTGTCCAGATTTTAGCTTTACCAACAGCTTTTCAAGCATGGTTGAACCCGCATATTTTCGTATGCGGTATGGAAGATACTCAGGAAAGAGCGTCATTTTGTTTGGAACAGGTACGAACAAATATTCTATACCTAGACTATTCAACCATGTTTTCTTGTTTACAAGATGTTGCTTCCAAGCGGGCAAGACGTTTTCTGTTAATTTAATCAAACCAACATGGTCATAAAGTGATGCCTGTGCGTCAAAAAATAACCAACCTTGCTCACCACGAATAACTCGCCTAACCGATGATTTATTGAAAACTGTTGCTTGCCAAAACCTATTTAAATCAACTAATTCTGTTCTTAGCCCATAATGATCGTTAAAGTATTTATCAAAATTTTTCGGATATTCCGCCAATAAATTTTTATCAAAACTGATTTCTGGCAAAGGGGCAAGCCGGCGCTTTTCTTGTTCAGAAATATCTTTCGTGTCACTGACTAACCAAATAAGACCAGGCAAAGAGATTCCGCAAATGAATAATGCGCTTATCAAAAAAGAAGAGTTCAATAATGAGTGAATTTTCTTCATTGTCAAAAACGGAAATAAATAAATGGGTTATACGATCCAGTAGCGATTTCCATCGACACTAGTGTAAAAATGGCAGCTAAAAGGGCGACTGTTCCCACAGTGCTAACAACGGGAGTTACTATCTTTATAGCCTCTTGATGAGAAATCCGTGCTTTGATACTTGTTAATATCTGTTGATAAAGCGGCGTTGATAACAGTATGGCTACAACAAAAGTAACATAAAATTTTGTATCCAACTGAATAGCAATTTTTGTATGCAAGTCCCATGTGTCGGACAAGCTATACATAAATGATAAGTAATTTAGACTGATGTCTAATGTTTCTGCTCGAAAAAATACCCAAGCTGTGAGCACTATTAACAACACATATGCATGCTGGATAACTTTTGGCAAAGTTTGAAGCAGTACTCCCCAACGGCCCCGTTCAAGCACCAAAAAAGAACCATGCAGTAGCCCCCAAATAACAAAGTTCCAGCTTGCGCCATGCCAAAGCCCACATATTAGGAAAACGATAAATAAGTTTCTAGCGGTCATAAACGTTCCATTCCGATTGCCGCCAAGAGAGATGTATAAATAATCTCTAAACCAACGAGATAGTGATATATGCCATCGTTGCCAAAATTCTCGCACCGATTTTGCGATGTAAGGGAAGTTAAAATTTTCTAAAAACCGGAAACCTAGCATTCGGCCTAAGCCAATTGCCATATCTGAATAGCCTGAGAAGTCAAAATAGATTTGCAAGGCATAACAGAGGATTCCAAGCCATGCCGTCAGCACTGTTAGTTCACTAGCGGGCAGTGAAAAAACTGAATCCGCTATATAACCCAGAGGATTCGCTATTAGCATTTTCTTGCCTAAACCAAAGATAAAGCGTTCAACACCTGATGCGAATAATGTTAGCGTTTGAGCGCGTTTTTTAATTTGTTCAGCGACATCATGGTAGCGAACGATAGGCCCTGCAATCAGTTGTGGGAATAAAGCAATATAGAGCCCAACTGAAAAAATAGACTGCTGAGCTTTGTTTGTTTTGCGATATACATCAATCAAATAAGACATCGCTTGAAAGGTAAAGAAAGAGATACCTATTGGTAAATGGATCTCATTTGGCACACTCAACTGCTTATCGACACCTAGCATCAGGTTGATGTTATTTAAGAGAAAAATACAATATTTAAAATAAAACAGCGGCAGCAAATTTAGCGCCAGCATAATGCCTAAAAGCAGTTTACGTCGGTGTTGCCAGATTTCCGAATCGAGCAATCGTCCAAAGAAATAATTCCCGATAATGCTCAAAATCATCACGGCAACATATATGCCTTCGCCCCAAGCATAAAAAATTAGACTCGCAAATAACAGAAATAGATTGCGGAAACGTTGCCCAGCAAGCCAATGCCCTAAAAGTACTAAAGGCAAAAATAAGAATAAAAAAATTGCTGAAGAAAAAACCATATTATTCAATGTATTGAGGCAAGTGCTAATTCTATAGCAAATTAATCCTTTGTATTAGCCAAGTATATTCCATTATTTTATTTCTATGCCTTATTTAGTCCAATAAAAAACCCAGCATAAGCTGGGTTTTTTATTTAAAGCTTCAGAAGAACTTATCTAAGCTTCTTCAATTTTTTCAGTGCTGACAGTTGCGCTGCTGCTTGAGCTAATTCAGCTTTAGCTTTCGCGTAATTCATATCTGCAGTAGTATCTTTCAAGGCTTGTTCAGCTTTTCGTTGTGCTTCTAGAGCTGCTGCTTCGTCAATATCATCAGCACGCATTGCAGTATCAGAAAGAACTGTTACCACTTTTGGTGTGATTTCTAAAATACCGCCTGAAACATAAATAACTTCTTCTTCGCCGCCTTCAAGCATCAAACGAACATCGCCAGCTTTCAAACGCGTTAGCATCGGAGTGTGCTGTGGATAGATACCCACATCACCTGCCTCAGCAGTGGCAATCAGCATAGTCGCTTCACCAGAGAAAATTTCTCGCTCAGCACTAACAACTTCAACACGCATAGTACTCATATTTGTACCTTCTTAAAATTACAGCTATTAAATCTGGTGGGTAATTTTTTCTAAGACAAGGCGCGGTAAAGCGAAGAAGAGGGCGCGTGCATTAGTACGCAACCGATTCGAGCATTTACCGCAACGCAGTATTAGGTAAAATTAGCCTTCAGATTTGCCTTTTTCGATTACTTCGTCTATTCCACCAACCATATAAAATGCTTGCTCAGGATACTCATCCATCTCACCATCAAGAATTTTCTTGAAACCTGAGATAGTGTCTTTTAGTGAAACATATTTACCAGGAGAACCTGTAAATACTTCCGCTACGAAGAATGGTTGTGACAAGAAACGTTGAATCTTACGAGCACGAGAAACAGCAAGCTTATCTTCTTCAGAAAGCTCATCCATGCCAAGAATCGCAATGATGTCACGTAGTTCTTTATAACGTTGTAATGTGTTTTGTACACCACGAGCAACTTCATAATGCTCGTCACCAATGACTTGTGGGTCAAGTTGGCGAGAAGTTGAATCTAGTGGATCTACCGCAGGGTAGATACCTAACTCAGCGATTTGGCGTGACAATACTAATGTCGCATCTAAGTGAGCAAAGGTTGTAGCTGGTGATGGATCGGTTAAATCATCCGCAGGTACGTATACCGCTTGGAAAGAAGTAATTGAACCTGTTTTTGTTGATGTAATACGTTCTTGTAGAACACCCATCTCTTCTGCAAGAGTTGGTTGGTAACCTACCGCTGAAGGCATACGTCCTAGAAGTGCTGATACTTCAGTACCCGCTAATGTGTAACGATACATATTATCGATAAACATCAATACATCACGACCTTCATCACGGAAATATTCCGCCATTGTCAAACCAGACAATGCAACGCGAAGACGATTTCCTGGAGGCTCATTCATTTGACCATAAACCATCGCTACTTTATCAAGTACGCCGGCTTCTTTCATTTCGTAATAGAAGTCATTACCTTCACGAGTTCGTTCACCAACGCCCGCGAATACTGATAGGCCTTCTGATGCAACCGCGATGTTGTTAATCAACTCCATCAAGGTAACTGTTTTACCAACACCAGCACCACCGAAAAGACCACTCTTACCGCCTTTTGCGATCGGCATAACTCAATCGATTACTTTAACGCCCGTTTCTAAGATAGCAATATCAGATGCTTGTTCGTCATATGCTGGAGGAAGACGGTGAATTGGATCTTTGCGTTCAGTTTCAACTGGACCTGCTTGGTCAACTGGTTCGCCAAGAACGTTCATGATTCGACCTAGTGTGCCCGCGCCAACAGGAACCGAAATAGGTGCGCCTGTACTTTCAACAGTGACTCCACGCTTAAGACCTTCAGTAGAACCCATCGCAATCGTACGAACAATGCCGTCACCTAATTGCGCTTGAACTTCTAATGTTAAGTCAGCATCACTTACCGTCAATGCATCATATACCTTTGGTACGGCACCAGCGGGAAACTGTACATCTACAACCGCGCCAATAATTACTACAATATTTCCGGAACTCATTTTTGGTTTCCTCTTAAGCTTAATCTCTTAAATTACTATTCTTAAATACTTTCGTTTCTACAAATAAGGCTTAAACAGCCGCTGCACCTGAGACGATTTCAGAAATTTCCTGAGTAATCGCTGCTTGACGTGCTTTGTTGTATACCAACTGCAATTCTTTAATCAAATCACCGGCATTGTCTGTCGCAGACTTCATCGCAATCATTCGAGCTGATTGTTCGCAAGCTACGTTCTCAACAACACTTTCGTAAATTTGTGACTCGACATAACGTTTCAAGACAACATCTAAAACGGGCTTAGCTTCTGGTTCATAGATGTAGTCAAAAAGAGCAGGTACTTCTTCAGCGGCAGCCGCATCAGCAGAGACGGGCAATAATTGTTGCACGGTCGGTTGCTGAGTCATTGTGTTAACAAAGTTGTTTGATACTACATAAAGGCGGTCAATTTTGCCTTCTTCATAAGCATCTAGCATCACCTTGATTGCGCCGACTAAATCCGCCATGTTTGGGGCATCACCATAGTGCGATGCTTCAGAAACAACATTTGCACCTTGACGGCGAAAATATCCCAAAGATTTTGAACCGATACATGCAACATCAATTTCAACACCTTTACTGTCCCATTCAACTAGCTCAGTCATTACTTTACGGAAAACATTGATATTCAAACCACCGCATAAGCCGCGATCTGAACTCACCACAATATAACCAACACGTTTTGCTTCACGTTCAATTGTAAAAGGATGCTTATATTCCAAATTTGCTTTTGAAATATGTGCGACTACAGAACGAATTTTTTCAGCATACGGTCGAGCCTCAAGCATACGATCTTTAGCTCTACGCATTTTACTAGCGGCAACCATTTCCATTGCCTTAGTAATTTTCTGAGTGCTTTGAACGCTCTTGATTTTATCTTTAACTTCTTTGCCGCCAGCCATAAGTATTCTCTATTAATTATTAGTCAATGATCATTAATGATAATAACTAATGATTACCAGCTACCATTTTTTTTGAAATCTGCTAAAGCTTCATTCAAACCAGCAGTAACTTCGTCAGTCAATTTTGGTGCTTTGTTAATTCCATCAATCAACGATTCGAAGTTTGATTTCATATGGGCTTGCATAGCCGCTTCAAAAGCGCCAATTTGCTTGGTATCAACATCATCAAAGAAACCTTCATTTACAGCAAACAATGTTACTGCCATTTCAGCTACTGACATTGGTGAGTATTGGCCTTGCTTCATCAATTCAGTTACACGTTCACCACGAGATAACTGTGCACGAGTCGCTTCATCTAAATCAGATGCGAACTGTGAGAAAGCTGCCAATTCACGATATTGCGCAAGTGCTAAACGAACACCACCACCTAATTTCTTAATGATGTTTGTTTGTGCTGCACCACCTACACGAGATACAGAAAGACCTGGATCTACTGGAGGACGAATACCTGAGTTAAACAAATCTGATTCCATGAAAATCTGACCATCAGTAATTGAAATCACGTTTGTAGGTACGAACGCCGAAACGTCACCTGCTTGTGTTTCAATAATAGGTAGGGCAGTCAATGAACCTGTTTTACCTTTAACACCACTCAAACGCTCAACTTCTTTTTCATTGATGCGCGCAGCGCGTTCAAGAAGACGTGAGTGTAAGTAGAATACGTCACCAGGATATGCTTCACGACCTGGAGGACGACGTAACAATAACGATACTTGACGATAAGCCCAAGCTTGTTTTGTCAAATCATCATAGACGATAAGAGCATCTTCACCTTTATCGCGAAAGTATTCGCCCATTGAACAACCTGAATAAGGCGCAATGAATTGTAGTGCCGCTGAGTCAGACGCGTTTGCCGCAACAATAATTGTGTGTGCTAAAGCATCATGTTCTTCAAGTTTACGAACAACCGCCGCAACTGATGATGCTTTTTGACCAATAGCGACGTAAACACATTTAACACCTGTGCCTTTTTGATTGATAATCGCATCAATCGCAACAGCTGTTTTACCTGTTTGACGGTCACCAATGATTAGTTCACGCTGGCCTCGGCCAATTGGAACCATCGCATCGATTGATTTGAAACCCGTTTGCATTGGTTGATCAACACCTTGACGTTCAATTACGCCTGGTGCGATTTTTTCAATCGGTGCAGTTTCAGCTGTTTCAATTGCGCCTTTGCCATCAATGGGTTGACCCAATGAGTTAACAACGCGACCAAGAAGGGCTTCGCCGACTGGTACTTCAAGAATACGACCAGTACATTTAACTGTGTCGCCTTCAGAAATACCTTTGTAATCACCAAGGATTACCGCACCAACTGAGTCTTGCTCAAGGTTTAGTGCAAGTCCAAAGATTCCACCAGGGAATTCCAACATCTCGCCTTGCATTGCTTCGGCTAGACCGTGAACACGGGCGATACCATCAGTCAAACTAACGACCACACCTTCGGTGCGAGCTTCAGCTGACGCTTCAAAATTTTTGATCCTATCTTTAATCAGACTACTGATTTCAGAAGGGTTTAATTGTGCTGTCATGACAATCTATACCTCAGGCTATTCTTTGTAAATAACGCTCTAGCTGAGAGCGATAGCTAATTTTTCTACCCGACCTCTCGCCGAGCCATCAATTACCAAATCACCGGCTTTCACAATGGCGCCGCCGATCAAACTTTCATCTACCGTCTCTACTAGAGACACTACAACACCCAAACGAGCTTGAAGTGCTTCTGTTAAGTTGGTTTTTTGGCCAGCACTCAATGGACGTGCTGTCAAAACTTCCGCTTCAATAGATTTACGAGATTCAGCCAGCAATAGTGCATATTGCTGTTGAACATCTGGCAGTGCTTCCAGTCGGCCATTGTGCGTTAATAACTTCACGAAGTTATTACCACCTTCAGGTAACTTGTCACCCAGAACACCAAGAACTAATTCTTCTATCTGTTCAGGTTTCACTTGCGGTGAATTCACCGCTTTACCAAATTCTTCATCTTCTGCAATTGCTGATAATGACTCTAGAACTAGGCTCCAATCATCTTGATTGCCTGTTTCTGTCGCGAGATCAAAAACCGCCTTTGCGTAAGGTCGTGCGATAGATGCGTTATCTGCCATGTTATTTGGCCTTTAACTGTGTAATAAGATCTTCCAACAAACCATCGTGCGCTTTGTCGTCAATCTCTTTGTTAATAATCTTGCTTGCGCCTGCAACTGCCAATGTAGAAACTTGTTTACGTAACTCTTCACGAGCACGATTAGTTTCTTGGTCAACTTCTGCTTGAGCGGCCGTAATAATACGTTCACCTTCAGATTTTGCTTTGTCTTTCGCTTCTGCCTCAACTGAATTTCCACGCTTTTCAGCGTTTGAAACAATTTCTGCAGCTTGCGATTTTGCGGAAGAAACAAGTTTTTCAGCTTCTTTCTTCGCAATTTCTTCAGCTTGTTGACCTTTTTCTGCTGCTGCTAAGCCATCTGCGATGCGTTGTTGGCGCTCCATAATGGGCCCCATCATCATTGGCCATACAAATTTTTTGCAGAACCATACAAAGATAAAGAACGCTATCGTTTGCCCTAATAGGGTTGCATTGATATTCATGGTCGTTTCTCTAGCGTTAACGTTAAAAGGTTATTAATGTGTTAATTCCGTTGCTTGATGCGAGGAATTAGCCCAACAATTCTTTCAACGCAACCGGATCAACAAGACCAGAAGCAAACAACAAGTAAAGAGCGATACCAACACCAATAATTGGAATAGCGTCAATCAAACCCGCCATCAAGAACATTTTGCCTTGTAGTGTGTTTGCCATTTCAGGTTGACGAGCTGTGCCTTCTAAAAAGCGTCCGCCTAGTAAGCCGATGCCAATTGCAGCGCCTACAGCAGCCAAGCCGATCATAATGCCAATCGCAATTGCGGTCATTCCAACGATAGTTTCCATTGATAACTCCTAAATAGTTTTGAGTCTAATAGTTAAGATAAAAGTAAATAATTTAATCACTAATAATTTAATGATCACCATGCTCATGTGCTTGATTGAGATAAACAATCGTTAGCATCATGAAAATGTACGCTTGTAGAGTGATAACCAATATATGGAAAATCGCCCAAACCAACTGCAATGCACCACCAGCAACACCCATCATGAAACCACTAGCGGTCATGGTGAACAATTGGCTAAACATCAATGCAATTAGAATAAAGATTAATTCACCCGCATACATGTTTCCAAAAAGTCGTAGGCCTAGAGAGACAGGTTTAGCTAACAAGCTGACCGTTTCTAGAACTAAATTTAGTGGGTATAGGATGAATAAGTTAATAACGAGTTGTACACCCGTATTGCTCACGCCAAACTCTTTAGCGCTAAATGGGTGCATAGCTAATTCTTTGAAAAAGCCAATTGGACTTTTTTCTTTGAGACTGTAATAGACAATCATGATAAAGATTGCTAGCGCTAAGCCTAGTGCAATATTGATATCTGTAGACGGCACGATTTTCATATAATCAACGCCTAAGAAAATAAACAATTCAGGGATCCAATCAACTGGGATCAAATCCATTAAGTTCATTAGAAACACCCAACAAAATATTGTTAGAGCTAGTGGAGCAATCCACAAATTTTTGAATTGGAAGCCTTCTTTTGCACTGGTATCCGCAAACTCAAAAAGAGTTTCAACAAAAAGTTGGATTTTAGAAGGGTTTTCGATGCTAAAGCCTTTAGCAATTTTACGAAAAACAAAAAACATGATGAATGCCAATCCAATTGACCAAAACATGCTATCAACGTGAAAAGACCAAAAACCCATTTCAGCAGCTTCTTTCGCTGAATGAGCAATTCCCCAAGATCCATCGGAGTGTTGTCCAAATGTAAGATTGGTCAAGTGGTGTTTTATATAACCGCCGCTTGTTAGAGCTTCACCGTTCGCTGCCATAATTATGCCAATATCACTTAATTAGATTTTCGAATACTTATTTTCTTTATTTTGCTTTTTTTAGTTGTTGCTTTTCTTCGTTAATCTTTGAGAAAAGGCAAACACAACCAATTTAAAAACGTTGCAAATGAGTAAGCCAATATAAATGGCATGAACTCAATTTCGATCAGATTATAGACCAAAATAAACATAGCAAATGTGAATGCTATTTTTAACGCCTCACTCCGATAAAATTGCCGCAGTATTTGTTTCGGGTCGTCAGCATGTCTTCCAAAGAATAACTTGCCAGCAAAAAACAAATTTGCGGCGGCACAGATTAAGCCGCCAAGCAACGCTGAAAAGCCGTGCGATCCAGTCCAAATGAAAGTGACCACAACAGAGAAAATTAGCGTAAATAGGAATTGGATAAGCGACAGTTTTGTGACAACAGTCATAAGCTCTCCAACTACCTGCGCGCGGCAGTATAATCTGCGATTAACAAATAATCAACAGGGTCAAGAAACATTATTCCTATCATTTTTAAATACGTAGTTACCCTTAGTTAAAGGATTATTTAATTTTTTTCAAAATCCCATCTAAAGCTGACAAACTTGAATAGCTGATAATCAGTTTTCCTTTGCCTTTTTTATCTTGGATTGTAACGTCAGCTTGAAGCTTATTTGATAACTCGTCTTCAAGATGTTTGATGTCAGGATCGACTTTTGCTGTTTTGTTTTTTTGTCCTTCTTGATGAGACGCTTGCTTAATCAAGGCTTCTGTTTGACGCACTGACAATTGCTTACTCACAATCGATTCTGCGACTGCATATTGTTGTTCTTTAGGTAATGCCAATAATGCTCTTGCATGACCCATTTCAAGCTTTCTAGCAAACACAAGTTCCTTAACCCGTTCTTCAAGTGCTAATAACCTTAATAAATTTGTGACTGCAGAACGAGAACGTCCAACATGATCAGCGACTTGTTGATGCGTTAGTTCAAATTCATCCATCAATCGATGCAGGCCAACCGCTTCTTCAATTGGGTTTAAGTTTTCGCGCTGAATATTTTCAATCAGAGCAACCGCTAAGGTCGCTTCATCGGGAATATCCCGAATGATGACTGGGACTGTATCTAGCTGCGCAATTTGCGATGCGCGCCAGCGTCGTTCACCGGCAATGATCTCGAATTGATCTTTGGCTTTTTTGCCTGGCGCCGGCCTAACTAAAATAGGCTGAAGAACTCCTTGAGCACGAATTGAATCAGCTAGCTCTTGTAAAGAGTCATCATCCATATGTGAGCGAGGTTGGTAAACACCGCGCTGCAATTTCTCAATTGGCAACTTCGCTAAACGGTCACCTTGCCATTGGCCAGATGCAGACCCTGTTGCCTCTGATGAGTCTTTGTTAGCGGCAGGACTGATATCACCTAGCAGTGCATCTAAGCCTCGACCTAATTTTTTCTTTTTTGTTGCCATTATTTCGTAATATTGAAAACTATTTAAAGTAATAAATTATGTTGGTTAAAAATTTCTATGCCACCATTTCAGCAGCAAGCGCAAGATACGCTAAAGCACCTTTGGAGCTCTTATCATAAAGCAATACCGGCTGGCCATAACTAGGCGCCTCCGCAAGACGAATATTTCTTGGAATAACCGTCTTGTAAACCTTATTGCCAAAATGTGCTTCAAGCTGGTCTGAGACCTCACCCGCTAGACTATTACGCGTATCGAACATTGTTCGCAGCAAGCCTTCAATTTGCAAATCTGGATTTAAGGTGTCGCGGATTTTCTTAATCGTATCAACTAATGAGCTTAAACCTTCCAATGCAAAATATTCGCACTGCATAGGGATGATGACACTATTTGCAGCCACCATGGCGTTAATTGTTAGAACATTTAATGCAGGAGGACAATCAATAAAAATATAATCGTAGTCTTCAAGGACTTTTTTCAAAGCATTTTTTAGACGTAATTCACGGCCAATTTCATTGAGCAAACCCACTTCAGCTCCAGCCAAATCACCATCTGAAGGGACTACAGCAAAGCCCGCTTCAACAGTAATAACAGCCTCTTTTATTAGCATTCCATCAACAAGCACATCATAAATTGATTGCTCATATTCTCCCTTACGCACACCGCTACCAACAGTACCATTACCCTGTGGATCTAAGTCAATCAACAACACGCGTTTGCCAACTCTCGCTAAACTAGCGGCAACATTAATACTCGTGGTTGTTTTGCCAACTCCACCTTTTTGGTTGGTGACCGCAATCACTTTTGCTGTTTTTGACATGCACGTGTTCCTTAAAATTATTTTTATCTAAAATCACCGCGACTTTTTTATTAACTCTGTGTCGCTAAGCGCGCGGCCGCATAGGTTACCAAATTTACGTAAGTTGAACACCCAGAAACCTGTTTTAATATAGTTCGATCATTCTTCGCCGCAACCGGCACCGGTTTTCTGGCCATCTGCCGAGGTAAAATCTTTCCAGTGTTTCCAGCCTTGTGGACAATGAAACCCCCATTCACGTTCTTTTTTAAACGTGAAAAATAAAGTATATGCAAAGCGACTTTTTAAGATAATACGGTGTGCATATTCAGCATTTCTGTACTTAGGCAAAAACCACCAAAGACGATAGGTTTTATGTTTAGCCACTTCATGCAAATTGCCCCACACCAGAATACTGACACTTTTCCATGGATGATCGTGCAAGGCACGATCATCATCACTGCCTGCATAGCGATGAAGATATACGTTCCATCCACCATGTTTGCGACGCAAATGCCAGCGTTGCATATATTCATCGCCGATTATTTCATCGGGCTTTCGGATTCTGAGGTTTAGCATAAGGCTATAAGAAGTATCTTTAAGGTTTGAACGTTAACAAATGACGCTCGCCAATAAAATTAGGTAATTCTAAGACTTGTGTACTTATAGGTGACATTGCTTGTGATTGTTTTAACTCTTCAAGTTCATCAAGAGGAAATTGGCCCTTCATCGCCAACCATTCACCATCTTCAGCAACAAGATGTTTTGTCCAGTCAATAAAATTATTTAAGCTAGCAAAAGCCCGTGACACTATCTGGTCAAATGGTGTTTCTGTCTTATATTTTTCTACCCTTGAATGTATTGCATGAAAGTTATCTATGCCTAAATTTGATGCTGCTAATATTTGGAATTGTATTTTTTTGCCTCGCGTATCTATTGATGACACTTGAATGTCTGGACGCATAATCGCAATAACCACTCCTGGAAAACCTGCTCCACTCCCAACATCTAACAAAGTAGGGCCTTTAATAGATTTTAAAATTGATAATGAATCCAATAAATGCAAATTAATCATCGCGTATGGATCGGTGATTGCCGTTAAATTATGCGTGTTGTTCCATTTAACCAACAAGCCTAAATAATCCAATAATTTCTGCACTTGTTGTTCAGAGGCTTCTATAGACAAACTTTCCAGCCCTGACTCTAAACTTTTACGCATAGTGAAGGTTTACGCGGCTGATCGACTTTTCTTTAAATGCACAAGCAATAAAGAAATTGCTGCAGGCGTTACACCTGAAATTCGTGAAGCCTGACCAATATTCGCCGGTTTATGGTTCATGAGCTTTTGCACCACTTCGTTAGACAAGCCGTTGACTGTTTCGAAATCAAAACTGGCTGGCAGTACTGTGTCCTCATTTCGTTTAAGTTTCTCTATTTCTAACAGTTGCCGTTCAATATAGCCCTGATATTTTGCTTGAATCTCAATTTGTTCCGCGACCGCGGGGTCAGAAACCGCTTCGCCTGTATTTGGCAACGACATTAAGCTGTCATAGGTCACCTCAGGGCGACGTAATAAACCCATTAAACAGGCTTCTTTTTTCAAAGAATTGCCCAATATTTTATTTGCTGTTTCAGCATCAATAGAACCTGCCTGCAACCAGGTTGTTTTCATTCTTTGGGCTTCTTTAGCAATCGCATCCCGTTTTTGATTAAATGCTCTCCAGCGCTCTTCAGAAATCAAACCTAGCTCTTGTGCTTTTTCTGTTAAGCGTAAATCGGCATTATCTTCACGCAATTGCAGACGATATTCTGCACGTGAAGTAAACATGCGATAAGGCTCTTTCGTGCCCATGGTAATCAAATCATCAACTAATACACCTATATAAGCTTCATTGCGCTTTGGATACCAAGGTTCTTTGCCTTGAACCTGAAGCGCTGCATTGATACCTGCCAACAATCCTTGGCCAGCGGCTTCTTCATAACCAGTGGTGCCATTTATTTGTCCAGCAAAAAATAAACCTTCTATATATGAAGTTTCTAAAGTGGGCTTTAAGTCACGAGGATCAAAAAAATCATATTCAATGGCATAGCCTGGCCTAGTGATAATGGCTTTCTCGAAACCGACAATTGAGCGAATAAATTCCCATTGCACGTCATACGGCAAAGAGGTTGAAATGCCATTTGGATAGACCTCATAAGTGCTCAAACCTTCTGGTTCAACAAAAATTTGATGTGAATTTTTATCCGCAAAACGTACGATTTTATCTTCTATTGAAGGACAATATCGAGGACCAACTCCTTCAATAACTCCGGTGTACAAAGGAGAGCGATCTAACCCCCCACGAATTACATCATGGGTTTTTTCATTAGTATGGGTGATATAGCAAGATATTTGTTTTGGGTGTTGCTCAACATTTCCCATATAAGAAAATACTGGAATTGGTGTATCACCTGGTTGTTCCTGCATTTTCGAAAAATCAATGGTGCGCCCATCAATACGTGCAGGTGTACCTGTTTTAAGGCGGTCTACTCGAAAAGGTAATTCCCGTAAACGAGCTGAAAGCGTATTTGCGGGAGGGTCTCCCGCACGACCACCTTGATAATTTTGTTCACCTATATGGATTTTTCCAGCTAAAAAAGTTCCAGTAGTCAATATCACTGTCTTGGCATGGAACTTCAAACCCATTTGTGTAGATACACCCACAACTCGATCATTTTCAATGATCAAATCCTCAACGGCTTGTTGGAAAATGGATAAATTTTCTTGGTTTTCTACTATTTCTCTAATTGCGGCTTTATATAGCGCTCTATCAGCTTGTGCACGTGTTGCGCGAACTGCAGGCCCTTTGCGTGCATTTAACGTGCGCCATTGAATACCTGCTTTATCAGTTGCTTCAGCCATCGCACCGCCCATAGCATCAACTTCTTTGACTATATGTCCTTTGCCGATACCACCAATTGCTGGGTTGCAAGACATTTGGCCAATGGTTTCAATATTATGCGTAATCAATAATGTCTTAAGGCCCATGCGCGCTGGTGCTAATGCGGCTTCGGTTCCGGCATGACCACCACCAATCACAATGACATCTAATTTTTCAGGGTGAAGCATAATGTGTCTCTTATTTACCAAGTCTTCTTGCTATATATGTCTATATTATATCTCATACGACATAAATTTCAGATCATGATTATATGCCTTTTTCTCCTTATTAAACGGTTATTTAAACCGTAATCATGATAAAACACCTTATTTGTTGCAAAAAAACAACACTGTTGTTGCAAAAAAGCTGATTTTTTTCGCCTTTTGTTCTAGTTTTATGTATACTCACCTCATTCGAGCACTTATGTGTGTTGAGAATAAAGTCTTTATATTTTTAATTTCTCGAAATAAGAGAATATAAAAACTTAATTAATCTAATAAAATAATTAAAGAGGTAGTTTCATTATGAAAACTAAAATTTTAGTAGCTGCTCTAGCGGCTGGTATGGTTGCTTCACCTGCAATGGCTGCAGTATCAGTTTCAGGTCAAGTTTCAAATATTGTCGGCATTGGTGGCGATTTTGACGAAAGCTTCAACATTGCTCAAAACAACTCATCTGGTTCACGTTTCCGCTTTAAAGCAGAAAAAGAGTGGGGCGGAATCAAAGTTGGTCTTCGTCACGAAATCCAAAATCGTAAAGGCCCTGCAGGCAACAACGGTGAAGGCCCAGAAGATTCAGGCGTAGCTAGTGGTCAAGACGATCTTCGTTACTCTGACATCTACTTCGCTGGTGGTTTCGGTAAACTATCTGTTGGTCAAGGCGACGGTGCTGCAAACGGTCTAGCTGAGTCTTACACAAATGTTGGTGGTAACTACTTCGGTGGTCTTGATTCATATTGGTTTGGTATCACTTCAATCCAACAAGGCGCTAACTTAGGTTTTGCTCAGTTTGATTTCTTGTCACGTAACCAACGTATCCGTTATGACTCACCTAAATTCGGTGGTGCTCAGCTTTCAGCTTCACTTCGCAGCCAAAATGGTGGAGAGCTAGCTCTTCGTTATAAAGGTGGTGCGGGCGGCTGGAAATGGACTGGTAACGCAGGTTTCTCCACAGCTGATAACGCTGATGGCACATCAACTGAAAGAACAGTCGTTACAGCTGGTGTATTAATGCCTTTCGGTCTTAATATCGCTGGACGTATCGGTGAGCAAGATATTGAAGGTGCAACAAGAGACACTAGCTTAATTTCTGTCGGTTACCGTATAGGTAAATTACGTGCAAACGTTGAGTTTGGTTCTTCTGACAATGCTGACGGTACTGAAACAGATGGTACTGTAGTTGGCGTAACTTACGCTGGCCCAGTTCTAATTTACGCACAAGTTGGTAAATTCGAACGTGGTGCTGAAGAGTTCTCTGCTCCAGTAGTAGGCTTTCGCATGAAGTTCTAAGAATTTGATTAAATTCTTACTTAGTTAAGAAAAACCGGGCACTAATTTATTGGTTGCCCGGTTTTTTTTGCCTGAATAAACTTGATTTTCATATCACCTCTAAAAAATTCCGATATCTATAAAGAGTTAGTTTGAAAATATCGCTTTATCGTATTTATTAAAGTATCCCAAATATACTATGTGTTTGGAGTTTCGCATTCACACGTTCTCACAAGAAAACGAAGAAGCACGCAATGTTTCAGGAGTTGTTGATGGTGTAGAAACATATGTAACAACATTTAGTGTTACATATGTAGACCCTGTCTTATTACACGCTTCAATTGGTAGATTCGAGCGAGTTCCCAGCACCAATAATCGATGTACCCTTACAGTCTTAATATGAACCATAAGAATTAGCTGGATTTATATCCTTCTAATAAAACCGAGCTATTAATATTTATTAATAGCTCGGTTTTTTTTTATTGACTTATTTAGTATGCTTGTTACTGATAGTTACACTGTTATACTTATAATCAACCTATAATTAAAAACAAGAATAACAGCACATCAACAATCAAAGATCCAAATCATGCTAAAGAAAACAATTAAATACACCTCCCTATTTTTAATCCTAGGCATTATTAGTGCTTGTGCAAACGTAAAAAAAGAACCTGCAGATGATGGTTACGATACTAAAGTCACAAATGGAGGAGATGGTTGGGGAACAACGCCTCCAAAAGTAGAAGATCAATTTTTAAACAAACAAATTTCTAAAGCTTTAGGCGGGAAAAAGAAACCATCCAAAGAAGACGAAGAAATTAAAGCTCGCTTAGAAAGATTAGAAAATCAACAAAATGGTAATGTACAGATTCAACCTGCCGTTACAAACTCTTCTGATATCACTGCGCCGCCAATTGGTAGCACTCGTACATCACCAAGCGCAGGTGCTAGCTGGCAAAACTCAGCATCTTACCAAGAATGGAAACGTGCAAAAGAAGGCGGATCTTCAGATTACCAAGAGTTTAAAGAATATAAAGAATGGCTAGAGTTCAAAAAACTTAAAGCTCAAGATAAGTAAGTTTAGAAATCTGCCGTTTTAGATAAAGAACCAATAAAAAGCCAATCTCTGATTGGCTTTTTATTTACCTATACAAAAGCTTGAAAAAATCTCACCTAATAAGTCATCTGCATTAAACTCTCCAGTTATCGAGTTCAAAGCATTTTGTGCTGTTAATAATTCAAATGCTAGTAGCTCTCCGGCTTGATTATCAAGTAATTGCTGCTTTCCTCTGGCAACTGCGTCTGCTGACTCTTGTATCGCTTCTAAATGCCTTGCTCTTGCAGAAAAAACATTGGTATCTTCTGAACGATAACCAGCCAATTTTTCAATTTTTTGCTTCAATTGCTCTATACCTATTCCTGCTTTTGCAGAAATTAATAAAGAACGAATACCTTCGTCATGTAAGTTTAAAAATGATTTATCAGTATCTTGCTTTGTATAGACAACCGTTAGTTTTTCATCAGGAACATTCTTAAGTTGTTCAATATTTAATAAATCTTGTAAATCATCAGATTTCTTAATATCAACTAGTAGCAGAACATGATCAGACTCTTGAATGACTTTCTTAGCACGTTCAACACCAATTTTTTCAACGGTACTATCACTTTCTCTTAATCCAGCAGTGTCAGTGATATGAACAGGAAGCCCATCAAAATCCAATGTCGTTGTAATGCTATCTCTGGTTGTGCCTTCAATATCTGTCACAATAGCGACTTCATCACCTGACAATGCATTTAGTAGTGTTGATTTTCCAGCATTTGGTTTGCCGGCTAAGGCAATACGAAAACCATTTTGCAATAACTGGCCTGTACCCGCTGCTTTTTGAACATTAGTGATGCCATCTTGAACGTTTTCTAGTTTTTTTAAGACAACGCCATCACCAAGAAAGTCTATTTCTTCCTCAGGAAAATCTATTGCAGATTCGACATACATGCGAATACTAATTAATTCTACTAGTAGGTGGTTAACAGCTTGTGAAAACTCTCCTTGCAAAGATCGCATGGCAGACTTTGCTGCTGCCACTGATGAACTTTCAATCAAGTCTGCGATCGCTTCAGCCTGAGCAAGGTCTAGCTTATTATTTAAAAATGCTCGCTCTGAAAACTCTCCAGGCCTAGCTTGCCTAGCACCCAAACCAATCGTTCTGGACAATAACATTTGCAATATGACAGGCCCACCATGGCCTTGTAACTCAACAACGTCTTCACCAGTAAAGCTGTTTGGTCCTTGGAAAAATAATGTTATTCCTGAATCTATAATTTCAGAATTTTTACTCAAAAAGTGTGAGAAATGCGCGTAGCGCGACTGTATTTTGTCTTTTTTTGTTATTATTTGAGCAATCTCTAAACTAAGCGGTCCTGATATACGAACAATACCAACACCGCCTTTTCCTGGCGGTGTTGCAATTGCAGCAATAGTATCTATCGTTTTCGGTTGTTTATCTGTAGTCCCATTGTTCATATATGGTTCAATAGTTTTACTCTGAAGAAACTCTAATTGAGTTAATAATCCTTACTAATTTTTGACTATTGCTTTATTAATCGTCCACTGCTGAGCAATTGATAAAACATTATTTACCACCCAATAAAGCACTAAGCCTGAAGGAAAAGTGACGAATAAGAATGTCATTGCTATCGGCATGATCATCATGATTTTTTGTTGCATCGGTTCCATTGGAGTAGGGTTGAGCCTGAACTGCAACATCATTGATGCACCCATTAATATCGGCAAGATATAGTAAGGGTCTTTTGAAGATAAATCCTGCATCCATAAAGCAAACGGTGCATGACGCATTTCAACACTTTCAAGAAGAACATAATACAACGCAATAAATACGGGAACTTGTATCAATATGGGTATGCAACCTCCTGCGGGGTTGACCTTTTCCTGTTTATAAAGCTTCATCATTTCTTGTTGAAGAGCAGCTTTATCATCCGAAAATCGTTCCTTTAATGTTTCCATACGCGGCTGTAGTTTTTTCATACGTGCCATGCTTTTATAACTTGCAGCAGACAACGGGAAAAACAACAACTTAATAAGTATTGTCAAAAGGATAATTGACCAACCCCAGTTTTGTACTACTGAATGGATAGTTTTCAAAATCCAAAATAAAGGGTCTGATATCACTGTCAACCAGCCATAGTCAACGGTTAAAGCTAAACCTTCAACATTGCTTTCCTTTTGAATAATTTTAAGGCGCTTTTGTTCTTTAGGGCCAATAAAAGCGCTGGTATGAACTGAACCACTTTGTCCTGCCTGCACAGTTAGCGGGCTTAATGATTTAAAGCCCATAATATATTCAGGTCTAGCAGGGTTATTTTTATAGGTACTATAAAAATTATATTTTGCAGGGTTTTCATTGCTACTCTGTGGCATCCATACACCCACAAAATAGTGCTGAAGCATACCAATCCAACCGTTATCCGTATTTACGTTTAAGTTTTCTTCTGAGATATCATCAAAAGAAACTTTGTTGTATTTATCTTCCGGCGTATATTGCACACCACCCATAAAGCTTGGAAGTTGGATCAATGACCCTTTTTGAGCATCACGAGGCTGCGTACGTTTGAACTGTCCATACATAAAACCTTGCCATTGCTTAGCCGAACTATTATTGACTGCAAAATTCACATCGATAACATAACTATCACGCTTGAAAATAAACGTTTTTGTAAAAACTAAACCTTCAGGAGAAGTCCATGATAGAGGAATTTTTAGTTCGTTTTGGCCATCTTCAAGAACATAATTAGTTTTCTGATAAGAATAGGCAGATGTGTGATTAGGATAACCGCCATTATTACCAATTAGTCCTGATTGAGAAACGAATACTTCTGCAGCAGTATTTTTTAATAATGCAAAGCCTATATCTGGTGTTTCTGCTTTATCCGCTTCCTTTTTAAGCGTTAGGTTTTCAATACCTCCACCTTGAGTATTAATAACTGCAGTAGCTAGGTCTGTTTCAATAGTAATAAACTGAGCTCCAGAAGAACTATTACCATTTATTGCCGGTGACTGTTCTGGTAAAGCATTTGGCACACTATCTACAGATGGTGTTACAGGTGTACCAGGGACAGATGCATCAATGGCTAAATTATTTTGAGAACTGTTTTGGGTGATCTCCGGGTTTAATTTTTCTTCTTGAAAATTTTGCCAGTTGTTCCACAAAATAAAACTCATAGCCAAGATTCCTGCTATGAGTAATTGTTGTTTAATATCCATTTTGGATGACTCTTAATTATTTAATTAATGGTTTAAGAAAAAGTTCATTTACAAACTTTTTTCACGGCTGGAGGAACAGGGTCTTCGCCAGAACCTCCCCAAGGGTGACACTTTACAATGCGAATCATACTTAGGTAGCTGCCTTTTACAATACCGTGTTGAATAATTGCTTGCTCTGCATAATAGGAACAGCTGGGATTAAACCGACATGCGCGGCCAAGCCATGGGCTGATTAAATAGCGATACATTGAAATCAGCCATAATACTGGTTTAATCACAATTTTTTTTGGACTTTGCGCCATATATCTTCAAGTGATTGCTGTATTTCAATAGTTGATTTCATTTTGATGCTAGGTTTTGCTGTCAAAATCATATCAACTGCTTGTTTATTTTGTTTATTTTTTCGAAACCATTCACGAAATTGTCGTTTAATTCGGTTTCTATCAACAGCTCTTTTTGATACCTTTTTTGATACCGTGATACCAAGCCTAGAGTTGGGGTTGCTTTTAGGTATGAAATTGATCGCAATTTCCCTATTTGCTACCCACTGACCATCTTTGTAGACAACTAGAAATTCGCTTGGTTTAAGCAAACGAGAAGATTTTGAAAATGTTTGATCTTTGATCAAAACGGCGGTTTATTGTTTAATTCCCATCCATGGAGTCTACTCATATACAGTATAAGACTTATACAATATAGTTTTTACGGTGTATCACTCCCAAATATGTGTAATACACCCTATGTATTTAAACTAAACAGCTAATTTAGCGCGGCCTTTTGCACGACGTGCATTTAAGATAGCACGGCCACTTTTTGTCGCCATTCTGGCACGAAAGCCATGTGTACGATTACGTTTTAAAGTACTAGGTTGGAAAGTACGTTTCATAATTTCACCAATAAATTTTTTAAGTCATTTAAGCCTTGAAAATAAAAATTTCTCTTACAATTAGGGAAGCTTTTTCAAGGGGATGCAAAGGTACGTTTTTTAATGATGTTAGTCAACGTAAAAATATAAAAAAATCGCATAAATACACTCGTTTTTCACTATTTCTAACTGTTATTGGAATGAAAACAGGGTTATATTTATCGGCCGCCTTGATTTAGGTAAAAACAAGGTAAAAAAGCTTTATTAATCTATTTTTTACTGAGTATACGTAGTGTGAGCAAACAAGAAGGAATTAATCAACAATTGTGGAGTAATTGCCTTGAGCGTATTCAAGCTGAAGTCACTGAAAGCGATTTTAATACATGGATTCGTCCTTTAGAAGCTGAGCTCAATGAATCAACTTTAACCATATATTCACCTAATCAATTTGTTGCTGACTGGCTTAAAGCAAACCTTGCCAAGCAATTATTAGATGCTTTGCAACACTTCTTAGGCAACAATTACGATATCAATATCGTCATCGGTGATAATGGTATAGAAGAAGAAGTAACAAAATCCTCTTTTATTAATGAAGATTATGACGCTGTAAAAATTGCTGAAAAAAACAAACTGAATTTAAATTTTACCTTCGATTCTCATATCGAAGGTAAATCAAATCAAATAGCCCGCGCCGCAACCAATCAAGTGGGAGAAAACCCAGGTAAAGCATATAATCCTTTATTTATTTATGGTGGTGTTGGCTTAGGTAAAACTCACTTAATGCATGCTGCTGGCAATTTAATTTGTTCTAATAAGCCTAGAGCAAGGGTTGCCTACATCCATTCTGAAAGGTTTGTTTCGGATATGGTGAAAGCAATTCAATCGAATAAAATGGATGATTTTAAATCATACTATCGTTCATTAGACGCATTACTCATTGATGATATTCAATTCTTTGCAGGTAAAGATCAATCTCAAGAAGAGTTTTTTCATACCTTTAATAATTTGCTAGAAAGTGGCAGCCAAATCATCATTACCAGCGACAAGTTTCCTAAAGAAATCAATAACTTACAAGAAAGAATTATTTCACGTTTTGAAAGTGGATTACTGGTACGAATCGATCCACCTGAACTTGAAACACGTGTAGCTATATTGCAACAAAAGGCAGCATCTAAAAATATTGAATTAGCCGATGATGTCGCATTCTTAGTTGCCAAAAAAATTCGGGCAAATGTACGCGAATTAGAAGGAGCTCTTCATCGTTTGATCGCTTCGGCAAATTTCACCAAGCGAGAAATTGATATCGACTTAGCAAAAGAAACATTGCAAGACTTAACTCAATTTCAAAGCAGGCAAGTTACTATTGAAAATATTCAAAAAACTGTCGCTCATTATTATCAAATGCGTGTTGTTGATTTAAACTCTAAAAAAAGGAGTAGGCAAATTGCCAGGCCTAGACAAATTGCTATGGCCTTAGCAAAAGAGCTAACTGAATTAAGTCTTCCTGATATAGGCGATGCTTTTGGCGGAAGAGACCATACAACCGTTTTATATGCTTGTCGTAAAGTAGAAGAATTAATCCAAAGTGATGAACGTTTGAGTGAAGATTACGATAAATTACAAAAGACACTGACAGTTTGAATAAATTGTGGAAATAAACTGAACAAGTTGTGGATAACATGGTATAAAAAATTATGCACAAGTTATTCATAACTATTCAATAATTATCCACAGTTTTTAATAGAATTAAAATCAAATAAGTAATTGATAAATATAATTATTTTAGGGTTAATCCACTTATACACCTTGTTAATAACAACAACTAAAATAACAAAATGAATATTCAAATAAGTAAAGAAGCATTATTACCCGCATTAACCCATGTATGCGGAATCGTAGAAAAAAGACAAACGTTACCAATATTAGGTAATGTATATATCAAAACAAATAATAATCAATTAACTCTAATAGGATCTGATTTAGAAACAGAAATCACAACAACATTAGAAAATATTATTGCAGTTGATGGAGAAACAACTGTATCAGCAAGAAAGTTATTTGATATTTGTAGATCTTTAAAAGATGAATCTATGATTTCTATCTCTCTTGAAGCTAATAAAATGTTATTAACTTCAGGAAGAAGTCGTTTCAGTTTACAAACTCTATCTGCAAGTGAATATCCATTATTAGATACTTCAGAAAATGAATTTGATTTTTCTGTTACGCAAGCTGAGTTTTCTTCTTTATTAGGTTCTACAGCTTATGCTATGGCTCAACAGGATGTTCGATATTTTCTAAATGGTTTATTGCTAGAAGTCGGTAATGGTTTAATTATAGCTGTATCAACTGATGGACATCGCTTAGCAAAAAATAAAATTTCTCATCCAAGCCTTTCAGGTGAAATTAAACAATCAATAATTCCAAGAAAAGCTGTACAAGAAATATCTAAATTTTTAAATACTGATAGTGATGAAAATGTTCATATTGGTTTAAACAGTTCTCATATTTCTATTAAAGCAAATAATTATCAATTTATATCTAAGCTAATAGATGGACGATATCCAGAATATGAAAAAGTTATTCCAAAAAATTTAGATAAAAATATTGTTTTAGATAAAATAATGTTTAGTGAAATATTATCTAGGACTGCAATTCTTAGTAATGAAAAGTTTAGAGGTATTTCAATAAAGTTTGAATCAGGATCTTTAATAGTGACTTCTCGTAACCCTGATCATGAAGAAGCTAGTGATGAAATGACCATAGATTATCAAGGAGAGACTGTTGAAATTGGTTTTAATGTGAACTATCTACTGGATGCAGTTCGTGGCTGTCATTCTGAAACAGTTCAATTTGAATTTAAAGACTCTTCTTCAAGTGGAATTATAAGAGAATCTAAAGAGAGTGATAAAATTGCATTGATTATGCCTATGCGCATTTAAATGTTTCACGTGAAACATTTACTACTTGTCTTTAAATAATTACAAAGCTGTTGCCTATAAAAAAGGCAACAGCTTTTTTATATTAAGGCTTGCTAAATTGAATAATGTTTCACGTGAAACATTGTATCTATTACATTGCAGCTATTGAAAAAATCAATGTTCGTAAGCTATTTTTGATAGAATAGGGTAGTTAAAAAATAAATATGAATCCGGGAAAAATATGAGTTACGACTCCAGTAATATTAAAGTATTAAAAGGCTTGGATGCTGTCAGAAAACGTCCAGGAATGTATATCGGTGATACGGATGATGGCACCGGTTTGCATCATATGGTTTTTGAGGTTGTTGATAATTCAATTGACGAAGCTTTAGCAGGACATTGTTCAGAAATTTTAGTTTGTATCAACCCAGGAAACTCTGTTTCAGTTTCAGATAATGGTCGTGGTATTCCTGTTGGCATTTTAGAAGAAGAGGGAGGGAAGTCTGCTGCTGAAATTATTATGACAGTGCTACACGCTGGTGGTAAATTTGACTCTAATTCATATAAAGTTTCAGGTGGCTTACATGGAGTAGGTATTTCAGTTGTTAATGCTTTATCTGATGTTGTGACATTAGATATTCAACGAGAAGGCAAGGCTTACCAACAAACTTATCATATTGGCGTTCCTGAAAAAGATTTAGAAGAAATTGGTACAACTACAGAAAGCGGTACGAAAGTAACTTTTCAGCCAAGTCCTGCAGTTTTTGCTATAACGGAATTTAGTTACGATATTTTAGCGAAAAGATTAAGAGAGTTATCTTTTTTAAATTCTGGTGTTCGCATCGTCCTTCAAGATTTAAGAGATGAAAAGAAAGAAGACATCTTCGAATATGAAGGTGGAATAGCTGCTTTTGTTAATCACTTAAATAGAAATAAAACACCATTGCATGAAACTGTTATCGGTGTTCAAGGTGAAAAAGATGATGTAGGGGTAGAACTAGCTCTTCAATGGAGCGATTCCTATAAAGAAAATATATTTTGTTACACTAATAATATTCCTCAGCGTGATGGTGGTGCTCACCTTGCTGGTTTTAGAGGAGCTCTTACTAGAACATTAAATAACTATATCGAAAAGTCAGGTATTGCTAAGAAAGAAAAAGTTACTGTTTCTGGTGATGATGTTAGAGAAGGCTTAACGGCTGTTGTTTCTGTAAAAGTACCTGATCCAAAGTTTTCTTCGCAAACTAAAGATAAGTTGGTTTCATCAGAAGTTCGTAGTGTCGTTGAATCAGTTGCAAATGAAAAACTCGCTGAGTTTTTGATGGAAAATCCTACGGAAGCAAAACGGATTACCGAAAAGATTGTTGAAGCATCAAGAGCAAGAGATGCCGCACGCAAAGCAAGAGAAATGACTCGCCGCAAGAGTGCTTTAGATCTTGGAGGTCTACCTGGAAAGCTAGCAGATTGCCAAGAAAAAGATCCAGCTCTTTCTGAAATCTATTTAGTGGAAGGGGACTCAGCGGGCGGTTCTGCAAAACAAGCTCGTGATAGGAAGTTTCAAGCAATTTTGCCACTTAAGGGTAAAATTCTAAACGT
>CALKZN010000013.1 GCA_938002995.1 uncultured Arenicellaceae bacterium
ACTGTTAACTTTTCAGCAACTGTTTGAATATCTTTTCGCAATAACTGCGGATCTATCATTTTTCTAAACCTTTTCTAGCCAACTGGCTATTCGACAATTATAAAATTATTACACTAGTTGTTTTGCCAGGACGATGCCGACAAAACAAGCGAACACACATACAATGACACTCAACAACATGTATACAAACGCCTTTAATACTTGGCCATGCTGCATTAACTGTAGCATTTCCATGGAGAATGCTGAAAACGTTGTATAACCGCCCAATAAACCGGTTAAAACGGCAACACGAATCGTCTCGACATTAGCAATATTTGACCAACGATGGACAATATACCAAGAGAGAAAGCCGAACAATAAAGAACCTACAACATTGACGAAGAAAGTCCCGTAAGGAAAGCTTGAGCCTAGTACACCATTAATCCATCGCACACTACAAAAACGTGCCAGCACACCAAAGCCACCTGCTATAAATAAATAAAAATACAACACCTTGCTTAGCTCTTAATCAACCTTGGATAACATCAAAACCTTTAGGCACAACAACCTCAAACTCATCGCTAGAAATACTTGGGTTATTAGTCACTCCAGAGAGAATGATTTCGGTCGTCTGGCCCAACACATCTACCAAACGCAAGCCAAGTAACTTACCATTCAAAAAACTCACTGTGACCGATTCATAATTAGAATCTAATGATTTTGGTAACAGGTTGAATGTTTCTCCTTGTGAAGTAGTACTTTTTTCAATAGCAAAAAGCGTTGATAACTTTGAAGGATCTGTGACTAATACCAAGCTAGGAACGGTCTCTAATGCTGTGGCAAAATCGCGTTGAATGACTTGCTCTAAATCTCGCATAATGAAATGTATTTTTTCACCATCAGAAACAATATCTTGTTGCTCATCCGCATACTGCCATTTAAATTGGCCCGGACGCTTCAAAAAAAACTTGCCGGTCAGCATATCAACCAATTTTAAATCTTGGTTGATCACACGCTGTTCAAAATCAGCCGTCAAACTGTTAAAACCATCTAATTGCTGTTGCAACTCTTCTGCTGCTGTTTGCGCGAATGCTAAAGAAGCTGGCAATAAACAAATCAAACAAAGAACTATCTTAAGTATATATTTCATTCGCAAAGCCTTCTTAGTTTCAATATTAAGGGTCAAGTAGTCACAGAACTAGTTTTCGGGTGGCGCTGCAACAAAAATTTCACGCTTACCATGCTCCAGCGGTCCAACGATACCTGTTTGTTCCATGGTTTCAATCATACGCGCTGCTCGGTTATAACCGACTCGTAATTGACGTTGCACTGCCGAAATGGATGATTTACGAGATTGCGTCACAAAGGCAACCGCTTGATCATATAAAGGATCATCTTCTGGATCATCTGACTCACCTTGCAATGCTGCAGGTAAGGCCTGATTAACCTCTTTCATACCATTCAAAATATCATCATTGTAGTTAGGCTCAACACCTTCTTTGAGGTGCGCAACAATTTTATGTACTTCTTGGTCTGAAACAAAACTACCGTGAATTCGTTCTGGAATACTCGTCCCAGGCCGCAAAAACAACATATCACCGTGACCTAATAATTGTTCAGCGCCCATTTGATCAATGACTGTTCGTGAATCAATTTTTGATTGCACTTGAAAAGCAAGGCGTGTCGGAATATTCGCTTTCAACAAACCTGTTAACACATCAACTGATGGGCGTTGCGTAGCTAATAATAAGTGTAAGCCAGACGCTCGACCTTTTTGCGCCAAGCGCGTAATCAACTCTTCAACTGGTTTTCTAGCAACCATCATCAAATCAGCTAATTCATCAATGATCACAACAATGCAGGGCATTTCTTCCAATGGTTCAGGAAGCTCTCCCTCTTTTGCCAATGGATCAAGAATCGGTTCGCCAGCTTCGATAGCTTGCGTAATTTTCTTGTTATAGCCAGCAAGGTTACGAACACCCAATGCGGACATCAGCTTATAACGGCGCTCCATCTCAAAAATGCTCCAACGCAAAGCATTAGCAGCATCATTCATGTCTGTCACCACAGGCGATAACAAATGTGGAATACCTTCATACACAGAAAGCTCCAACATTTTTGGATCAATCATGATCATGCGTACTTCTTTAGGCGTCGCTTTGTACAACATGCTAACAATCACGGCATTAATACAAACCGATTTACCAGAACCTGTGGTACCGGCAATTAATGCATGAGGCATTTTTTGTAAGTCAGCAATCGCCGTATCACCAGAGATGTCTTTACCGAGAACCAATGTTAGCGGAGAGGAGCTTGCATCAAAATCTTTAGATGACAAACCTTCAATCAATCGCACAATTTCGCGATTTTCATTGGGTAACTCAATACCCATGACATTTTTCCCCGGGATATTTTCAACTACACGCACACTCATAGTTGACATCGATCTGGCTAAATCTTTGGCAAGCCCAACAATCGTTGACGCTTTAACGCCTGGAGCGGGTTTGATTTCAAAGCGAGTAATCACAGGGCCTTGATGAACACTCACAACCTCAATTTCCACATTGAAATCCGCTAGTTTCTTCACGAGCAATGTAGACATCGCTTGCAGTTCTTCTGCGGAATAGCCAACTGCAGCCGTTTCTGCCTCATCTAACAATGCTAGAGGAGGCAAGCCATGATCACCAGTTTCAGAAGGCGTGAACATACTCACTTGTTTCTCACGTTCACGACGGCCACTGTCATCTTTCACAGTCGGAGCAACTTTAGGTGCAATTTTAATCGGTTTTGAAGGAATAATTTTTTCACGCAAAGTTGCAACGCTATCAACACGCGTTTCTCTAGCTACTTCGCCAATCGCTCGGTCTGCTTTGGCGTTACGAAAATTCTTAATCCACTCAATACCATCGCAGCTCTTTTCGCCGATAGTGTCCATCAACCAGAACCACGATAAACGGCTAAACAATGTAATCCCTGCCAAGAAAGCAACGACGGCAAGCAAGGTCGTTCCAATTTGTCCAAAAATAGACATAAAACTTGCTCCTAAAGAGCTACCTAAAATACCGCCACCAGAAAACGAACTATCTGCCGCTAAATGACCGAAATGCATATGCTCTAAAACACTACCTCCGACAAAAGTAATGGCTACGCCAATGGCGACATAAACAAAACGAGAATAAGGCAATTCCGCCTCTTCAGTCTTTAATTTATGAATTTTGTAAGCACCATAGATAAACAATACTGGAATCAGGTAACAAAAATAGCCAAAAATTTGCAAGACTAAATCAGAGAAATAAGCACCAAAAATACCGCCAAAATTATTTATTTCTTCCACTTTGGCCGTCTTCGACCAACCTGGATCGGCACTATCATAAGAGATAATTGTCAAAAAGAAATAAACGCCCATAACCGCGAGTGCTATGGCAATAATTTCAACAGGAGAACCTTTGATTCGGTCTCCAATACTATGGTTATTAACCTTTAAAGCTTTCTTTACAGGCTTTTTTTTAGTTGTTTTTTTATTCACTATTTTCCACATTTTCTATCCATAAACTTCAACTATCAATTCTATCGTGTAACCGCCCTATCAGACCACCATTAAACACAAATTAACCACTATCAAAATAGACTAGATATAAAAATACTAATCATTTACAGAATATGACTGAAATAGTTTTATTCAATGAATCAAACATTGCTAAAATCAGCAAACTTCTTAACGTGTTTAACGATACAAAACCAAAATTACTAGAATGACATCAGCATGAACAGTCAATCACTTGCTCCAGAGCAGCTACAAACACTTGAAACAGAACTTACAACGGCTTATGAAGCACTGAAAAAAGAGAATTTAAAACTAGATATTACTCGAGGAAAACCCTCCACTGAACAAGTATCCCTTGCGGATAACTTAGATGGCATTCTAAATGGGAACTTCATCTCTGATTCGGGCATTGATACACGAAATTATGGGCACTTGAGAGGACTTCCTGAATCATGCAAACTTGGAGGCGAAATTCTAGGAGTTCCTGAATCACAAGTGATTACCGGCGGCAATGGCAGCTTGTCTCTAATGCATTCAGTTGCACTTTTGCATTATCTATACGGCTACAACAATCAAGCTTGGCAGCAACTAGATAAGCCTACATTTATTTGCCCAGTACCTGGATATGATCGTCATTTCTCAATATGTGAGAATTTAAATATTGAGATGATTACTGTACCTATGACAGAAGCAGGTCCTGACATGGATATGGTTGAAAGCTTACTCAAAACTCATCCAAATATTGTTGGCATGTGGTGTGTCCCCAAATATTCAAATCCAACTGGCTCAAGCTACAGTAGTGAGACAGTCGAACGGATTGCGAAACTTGGAAAAATTGCACAACCTTATTTTCGCGTATTTTGGGACAATGCATATGCCATCCACACTATTGAGGAAAGCCCTGAAAAATTGTCTAATATTTGGCACGCTTGTCAAGAAAACAGTACAGAGGATAGCGTTTGGCAATTTGCATCAAGTTCAAAAGTCAGCTTTGCTGGCGCTGGAATTTCTTGGGTAGCTGGTTCAGATTCAAACTTACAGGCATTTGAAAAATTATTAGGCGTCACTACGATTGGTTCAGACAAAGTTAATCAACTTCGGCATCATCGCTTATTCCCTAACCGATCAGCGCTGGTATCACACATGCAAAAACATGCCAATATCGTTCAAGCTAAGTTTGAAATCGTATTAAAAGTGCTAAATGATGAGCTACAAGAATATGGGCATTGGACAGAAGCAAAAGGTGGTTATTTCATTTCATTTGACTCACAACCTGGCCTTGCCAAAAACATTGAAAAACTCGCATCAGAAGCAGGCTTGAAACTCACACCTGCTGGTGCGACTTTCCCATATGGAAAAGACCCAGAAGACAGAAATATTCGTATTGCACCAACCTTTCCTTGTGTTGAAGAATTAGAGAAAGCCATGGAAATTTTTGCGGTTTGCGTAAAATTAGCTACAGTGCGCAAGCACTTACATTAAAATTTAATTTAGCCTGCTAACAAACAATGAAAAATTAAAAGCAAACGCTTCATCATTAACATCTTGTGATGATTTAGAAATTGCCTTATGCGACAATTATTCCTGACCTCCTAACAACAACATTAATCACCAAGATCCAACATCATGACTGATACAGCTTCCAAGACAAAACACTGCAGCGTTCTTATTTTAGGTTCCGGACCGGCAGGTTACACTGCAGCAGTTTACGCTGCTCGGGCAAACTTAAACCCCGTATTAATCACCGGAATTGAGCAAGGCGGTCAATTAACAACTACCACTGATGTAGATAACTGGCCTGGTGATGAAAACGGTGTGCAAGGTCCTGAACTCATGCAGCGCATGCTAAAACACGCTGAACGGTTTGAAACTGAGATTATTTTTGATCATATCCACACCACAGAACTCACGAAAAGACCATTTACCTTAATTGGTGATTCGGTCACATACACCTGCGATGCATTAATTCTTTGCACTGGCGCCTCAGCAAAATATTTAGGCATTCCATCTGAAGAAGCTTTTAAAGGCAAAGGCGTTTCTGCTTGTGCAACTTGCGATGGTTTTTTCTATCGCGGCAAACCTGTTGCTGTCATAGGCGGCGGCAATACTGCCGTTGAAGAAGCCTTATATTTATCAAACATTGCCTCAGAGGTTACTCTAGTTCATCGCCGCGATGAGCTGCGCGCAGAAGCCATACTTATCGACAAATTGATGGAAAAAGCTGAAAACGGCAACATCAATATCGAATGGAATCACACTCTGGATGAAGTCTTGGGTGATGATATGGGAGTGACTGGTGTTCGCTTAGCCGCTACACAAAACGATACCACTAAGAAAATTGCCGTTGATGGTGTTTTCATTGCTATTGGTCATTCACCAAACACAGGAATTTATGGCGATCAGCTTGATATGGAAAATGGCTATATCACTGTACAAAGTGGCCTTGGTGGCAATGCAACACAAACCAGCATCCCTGGCGTTTTTGCGGCGGGTGATGTTATGGACCACACTTATCGTCAAGCAATTACTTCAGCCGGAACAGGCTGTATGGCTGCATTAGACGCTGAGCGTTTTTTAAAATCTTAAGCTTAGCTCTTCTAAATATAATTTTATAAAACATACGCTCAAAGCGACAGGTTCTATAAAAATCAAATAGCATTATGGCAGACGATAGTAAAAATAAGGCAGTTGAATCATTTTCAAACCTAATGTCGTCTACCAAACGCTTAAAAACAGATAAGATCCCTCCATACCGTAAAAAAATCCCTCCGATTGCTACTCAAAGACATGCTGATGAAGCACGCGTTATGGAAGAATTATTGTCTAGCGATGACGAAGCAAGTAGTTTTTACAGTGGCGATGAGCTCACTTTTCTTCGCGAAGGCTACCCTCAAAGTATTTTAAAAAAATTGCGTCGAGGCGAATATGCCATTCAAGAAGAACTAGATTTGCATGGCCTATTTGCTGATGAAGCCAAAGTACAAGTCCATGGTTTTATTAATGAATGCGCCCGCTATAACATCTCAGCAGTAAGAATAATCCATGGCAAAGGACTGCACTCACCAGACAAAAAACCTATTCTAAAAAACCTTATTTTAGGCTGGCTAAAGAAAAATCAATATATCATAGCGGTCAGCTCAACACCTGCAAACGACGGTGGAACTGGTGCAATTTATGCGTTGGTTTACACCAAATAACAATAATCGTTCCATTTCTTAAAAAAATATACTTGTAATATAATCTCTCTTTTTACGATCCTAAAAGATATGATGGTTAATTCTAATTAATAGAATTAAAAAATTTTTAGAAAATAAAGGGGGTTTGAAATGAGCGAAAAATTAGCAAATGTACTATTTATATTACGCATTACAGTAGCAATAGTCTTTATCATGTGGACTGGAAACAAGTTTATTAATCCAGTTAATGCCCAAGACGTCTATAGTGGTTTCTTCTTTATGCCTGTACTGGGCAAGGCGATTTTCTTTGGAATCGGTCTTGCAGAAGCTATTGTCGTCGCACTATTTTTAATAGGTCGTTTTAAAGGTGTGACGTATTTAATTTTGTTGGTATTACACGCCTTCTCAACAATTGCTCCATACAATATTTATTTAAACGCTTATGATGGCGGCTACAACTTATTATTCTTCACTTCATTCCCGATGTTGGGAGCCTGTTTCGCACTCTACGCATTACGTGAATATGATACAAAATTTAATCTATAAATTATTTAAGACAACAATAATTTAAAAAAGAGCCAGAGTTAACACTCTGGCTTTTTTATTTCCAAAAAATCTCAACTCTAACCTCACCTTTTTAATTGCGAACTTCTACGCACTTCAATATATGAATTTTACTCGCTTTGGCCTTATTAGATCGAAAACTTCAATAGCCTGATTTTTTGCTGTTTGCATGAGCCATGCGGCTGACTTATCAGAGGTACTATTTTTTGCCAATACTGGAGCGCCTTAGCAAAAGATTCTGGTAAAACGTCTTCTGCAAAACTTAAATTATGCGAGCTTAAAAGTCGTGTTAAAACCGCCAACACCTTAGCTGTTTCAGATTTATAAACACCTTCATATATAGCAGCTATCTCACCCTTAGAGTGCCTACTAAACCTATAATCAATAACATTCAGTACAAAGAATGGCTTATAAAATGAAGGCTTTAGTCATTATTTACAAAATTTTGCGTTCGTCCCGCCAAGACCACAATAACCATTAGGGTTTTTGTGTAAATATTGTTGGTGATAGTCTTCAGCATAATAAAATTTCGGTACTGTGCGCACTTCAGTGGTAATTGGACCATATCCTGCCTCTGTCAATGCTGGCTGATATTCGTCCTTCACTTCATGGGCAATTTCTTGTTGCTCAACCGAATAGGCATAGATACCTGAACGATACTGAGTTCCCTGATCATTACCTTGTCTCATTCCTTGCGTAGGATCATGTGATTCAAAAAATTTCTTCACCAAATCTCGATAAGAAATAATTTCAGGATCAAATACCACTAGAACTACTTCATTATGAGCCGTCATACCTGAGCAAACTTCTTCGTAAGTCGGATTCGGTGTTGCTCCAGCGGCATAGCCAACTGCCGTAGAATAAACGCCGTCCAACGTCCAAAAACATCGTTCAGCCCCCCAAAAACAGCCTAGTCCAAATAATGCTTTTTTAAGATACTCAGGAAACGGTCCTTGAATAGGGTTATTCAAGACAGCATGTTTATTAGTCACTTGCATCGAATCATCTCGACCCGGCAACATATCTGACAAATTAAATACTTCCATCGTGTTTTAATACTCGTAAGGATTTCTTTAAAATTTAGGTCTATAAGATAGAATAAAACAGTTTGATTTACCATACGGGATAAAAACATTATGAACAAGCATCGACTATTTAATTTTTTTCAAGGTTTACAAGAAAATCGACAAACTCTACGAGTCATGGTTTGTAGTTCTATGATGTTCCTAACGTCATTTATCATCCTTTCAACAGAACCCAGCAATGCTGCTGAAACAGCTAAACCTTCTAGTGATGTAGTTAACACAAAAACCTTAATTGTGGCTGGCGGCTGCTTTTGGTGTGTTGAGTCTGACTTTGACAAATACCCTGGTGTCATCGATGTCATTTCAGGATATACCGGCGGATTCACCGAAAACCCAACATACAAAGAAGTCACCTATAAAAACACCGGCCACTATGAAGCGGCTAAAATTACCTTTGACCCTAGTAAGACTTCTGTAAAAGAACTCACTGAATATTTTTGGGTAACTATTGACCCTATCGATCCGCGTGGCCAATTTTGTGACAAGGGCGATTCCTATAAAACTGCTTTGTTTTATCAAGACGCAGAACAAAAACAAGTATTTGAAAAGTCTTTAGAGTATTTGAAGAAAAATAAACCTTTTCAAGGAGAAATCACTACTAAGATTTTAGCCGCTAAGAAATTTTATCCTGCAGAAGACTATCACCAAAACTTCAAAGAAAAGAATGCACTGCGATATTACTATTATCGAACTGGCTGTGGTCGTGATGCAAGAGTCAAACAACTCTGGGGCAAAGTTGCCAGCAAAGAGCTTAAGGAAAAATCCTAAAACATAAAAAAATTAAACCGGCTCTATCTTTGAATCGGTTTAAATTACTAAGAGAGTATTACTATTTTTTATAATTGACGATCAGAGGTGCACTGGTGTTGTGTAACAGTTTTATGTCAATTTGCACAATTCACACAACATTCTATTGAGGGATCAATTTCCATCCTAGCAATTGGGATAGCCTGCAAGCACTCCAAACATTCACCAAATTCATTATCTTCGATGCGCTCCAAAGCCGACTTAATTCGGTTAAGCCGTTCCCCTTGTCGTTCTTGACTTGCCAAGGCCATCGCTTGTTGTTGCATTGCATCCATTCTGGACAAGCGTCCTACTGCAGTTTGATCCAACTCAACCGTTTCAGCAGATTCTTCCACCAAAGTTGCCACGCCTAACAATTCTGCTTGCTCGTTCAATAGCCGTTGTTCAAAATAATTAAGTTGTGCAGCGTCCATAATTTTTATAGTGATAATAAACTTATTAGCTAACCTTACTTTCTTGAGATCGTCGAGCCAACATTAAAGCAGGTGATTCATCAAAAGCAATATCAAACTCCGTCAACTCATCAGCCTTATCTATACTCAAATTAGTAAAATCAAACAATTCAGTATCAAATAAGTGTGATTTAGTCACGCGTTGCATTGATTTGAAAATATTAACCACCCGTCCCGGTTGTTGTATTTCCCAGTCAGCCAACATGGATTTAATATGTTTACGTTGCAAGTTTTCTTGTGAGCCACACAGGTTGCACGGAATAATAGGAAAGGCTTGCGCTTGAGCAAACTTAGCAATATCACTTTCGCGACAATATGCTAGTGGTCGAATCACAACATTCTTCTTGTCATCGCTCACCAGTTTAGCAGGCATACTTTTCAGCCTAGCGCCAAAAAACATATTCAAAAATAAGGTTTCAACCATATCGTCCATGTGATGCCCTAAGGCAATTTTGGTCGCTCCGAGTTCACCCGCTGTTCGATATAAAATACCACGACGTAAACGTGAACATAGCGAACACGTCGTTCTCCCTTCAGGAATTTTATCCGTCACGATACTATAGGTATCTTCTTCTACGACTCGATATTCCACACCTAGATCATTTAAATAAGCTGGCAATATATGTTCTGGAAAACCGGGTTGTTTCTGATCTAGGTTAACCGCGACAAGACTAAATGTAATCGGTGCGTGTTTCTGTAAATGCAATAAAATATCGAGCATCGCATAGCTGTCCTTTCCTCCAGACAAACACACCATCACTCGATCACCGTCCTCAATCATATTGAAGTCCGCAATCGCTTTGCCTGTTTCCCTGCGCAGACGTTTGACTAGCTTATTATTATCATAACGCTGACGACGATCATCCTGTACTTTATCAGCAGCTTGTTGGTGGTCGGATGATGGCTGCAAGTTTTGTAGAATCGGTTCAGACATCAGCTTACTCGCTTGCACTTTTTTTTGCTGCACGCGCTTCAAAAGCCGCCACTTGCTCAGGTGATGCTTTGGCTTGATATAAATCTTTCCATTCAGAATAAGGCATTCCATAAATGACTTCTCGAGCCTGCTCGTAGTCCATTTCTACATCATGATCTTTAGCACTAGCCACATACCATTTAGCCAAACAGTTTCGGCAGAAGTCGGCCAAAACCATCAAATCAATATTTTGCACATCTTTGTTATTATCTAAATGCGCGAGTAATTTGCGAAATACATCTGCTTCAATCTGAGTAGTTTTGCTCATGGCCTTTCTCTAATCATCTTCTAATCATTTGGGTAAATGGCAATTATACTACAAGCCAAATACCAGCACTTAGCAAACATGCTCATAAAGCTTTAATACCACAAGACACACAAAAGGCGATCAAAATGATCGCCTTCATTATGAGCTTCCTCAAAACCGAGATTTAGAACTTAACGCGCATACCTAATACATAACCTGCATCAGAATCATCTTCATCAGTGTTGTTGACTTCAGCTAATAGAGAAACTTTTTTATGGATTTTATAAGTAGCATTTACATACCAAGAATCGATATCGACACCCTTCTCTTCAGCCATTTCATAACCAAAACCTAACTTAACTTTAGGCGCAACTTTGAATGCAGACGATAAATGCAGCACTTCAACATCATCATTTTCTGAATAATCAGCACCTAAACTAACTGGACCAAACTTGGCACCAACACCAACGCCGAAAGTATCAATAGAATCAGAATTTGGGCTTGTTTCTACATCTTGATAAGCAATACCAAAATCAAAGTTGCCGAACTCGCCATACAAAAAGGCATCGACCAATACTTTTGTTTGAATAGTATTGCCTTCCTCATCAACTTCAGCGTCTTCAACATCAGTAGCAATGTTTAGCTCCAAGCCTGCAAATTTAACGCCAATCTGAATTTGGTCGTCACTGCTTTCTTCTACTTCATTGAAAGCGTCTTCAAAACTTGAACCTTCCCAGGCTTTTTCATGGCCAAAGTCATCACTTGGTAAATCCGTATCGCCTAACAAAAAGCTAAAGCCACCGAAATCCATACCAACATAGGTTTCTTCAGACTTTTCTTTTTTCAAGTCATAATCAATTTGAGCAAATGCTTTGGTTCTGTTATTTAATTTATAGGTGAAACGGTTTTTCAATTCAGCATCATCATAGTCGACAAAAGAGTCTTCATCTTGACCAGCCTTTTGACGGATTTGTACTTGAAAATCACCTTTTAACTGCCAAGAAACATCACCTTTCTCATAAACTGTAACTGCATTTGCAGCACCCGTGGACATAACACTCGCCAAGGCGATGCTTAATACATTTTTTTTCATTTTGAATTACTCCAAACTTCTATTTTCTCATTAAGGGGGTGGTTACCTGCAATGGGAATCAGATAACTCGGAAGGGATTTTAGGGCGCGAAATATTGCAATACTGTTAAGCTCTTATGACAATTTAAAGATGAATATACATACAAAAAACCGCTTAAGGTTCCCCCTAAGCGGTTGATTTAATTTATTTAAATTATTTTAAACGCGATTTCTAATTCATCTGTCCAACTGAGAAAAAGTACGTCTCACCCGAGCTATCATCTACGCCATCATTGTCCGTTACCACAAAAGATTTGCCATTCTTATCGATTGCAAAACCTTCAACCTTATCTACCACAAACCCATTAAGTTGCGTCAGCTCTGGCAGCAAGTCCTTAACGAGTTCTTTATTAACCAGCGGCAAGTCATCACCTAGCTTTGCAGGTTTTAATTCTGATTTAGCCACTCGATACAATCGCTTAATACGCGCTTTTTCACCGATTTGATTATCTCGTTCTAAGATATATACAAAGCCGCCATAAGCTGTAATTTCTGATAAGCCTACCCAGCCTTTTTCAGCCGGCTCAGTCGGATATCTCACCGCTCCCCACTCCTTAGTTTTTGTATTGTATGAAACAAGTTTGACTGTATTCTCTGGGTCATTTTTCCACTGGCGTTGAATAGCCACCCAAAGAGTATCGCCAATGCGTGTCACGCCTTCTGAGCCAAAACGCTTCTCATGTTTTAACAATTCCTCAGGAAAAGCAATTTCACTTTTCTTTTTACCAATCTCACCTTTTGCATTAACGTGCAACAAGGCATGTGCAACGAGTTTTGAGGTTTTGCCTTCTGAGGCAAGCCAAAAACCACCTTTACCATCAGTTGTAATGCCTTCAAGATCTAACTTTTGTGCAGGAAAACCATCGCGCGTGACTGGTATTGCTTTGATAATTTTCGCCGGTGTTTGTGTCGCGTCTATTGTGAAGATTGTTGGTTGGTTACGATAGAAGCTATCATTCACTGCATATAATCTGCCAGGCACATCTGGGTCAGCAACCAAACCCGATAACGCCCCCCAACCTATAGGCTTGCCATCATGCATGACTGATTCAATCTGAGGGTAACTTGGCTTGCTGTTGCTTAATTCATATATCATCACATGCGCACGAGGACCTTTATCTTCAATAAGGTCCTTCTCATTAGCCGTGATTAACAGATTTCGTTCTGGAATTGCAATGGCGGATTCTGGACCAATACCCGACGGCAGTAATTGCACTAACTCCGGATCAGCGCCTGTGTCTTTATACACACCGACAAGAGAACCTCTTTCTGACATCACAAAGATATAAGACTGACCATTAAATGAAGCAACTTCCAAACCCTCTGGTTCAACGCCTTTATTACCCGAACGTTTCTCAGGGTAATGTCCTGCCATGGCGACTGCATATTCAAAGCTAAGCCCAGATTCATAGAGCACCTCACCTTGTTTACTAAAAATTGTGAAGCCTCGAGATCCACCTTCATAATCGCCTTCATTGGCAGTCACAAAACGATTGTCATCCAACCATTGAACAGCATCAGGTTCACGCTTGCGGTTTTCTTGAATGCCGTCAAACGTCAGCGCTCCCTCTTCCTTCAAGTCAACATTCTTCAAATCCACACTGCCGGCAGAAAAATGCTGAACCACCTTGCCCGTTTTTGCCTCAACGATAGCAATGTGATTATTTTCTTGTAGAGTGATAACAATTTCATTAAGACTGTTGAAATCGACAAATTCAGGTTCAGGATCACTTGGCGCAATATCTGCTAAACCGGCAAGAGAGACGACTTTTTTCTGCTCACATATAGGCTTGCCTTTCTCCAAAGGCATAATAATCAAGTTTCCAGCGGGTAACTGGGGCAATGCACCATCGTTAAAATCCTCATCGCGCTCATTCTCAATTGCAACAGCCATATATTTGCCATCTTTTGATACGGCAACAGAGTCGGGTTGACCACCTAGTTCACACTGGTCAACCTTCTTTTTAGTTGTCAACGAAATGGACAGTAAGTACCCGCTAGGTTGCAAAAAGCTCTCTGACGTATTCACACCCACCAAAACAACATCATCAGAAACTGAGACGGCTGTTGGTTCACCAGCCACCTTATAGAAACCTGCGGCTTTTGGTTGTTTAGGATTTTTCAGATCAATAAAGCCAATGCCTTGCAGTGGACTATCAGAATAGACAATAGTATTGCCATCTTTTGAAGCTGCAATAATTTCAGCAGAGGTTTCTGTTGTCCAATCAAGCTTTTTATCAGAAGATGCTCCAGCGAGATTAGCCGTTGTTGAAATCGAGGCGATTCGGTTGAAAGACCATTGGGCTTTTTGGTTAGTTTTATCCGCTTTGTGAGTAAGTTTGTCAGCAAGCACTGGAGTCGTGTTAAGTAGCATTGCGGCACTGAGTGTTGTAATAGATAAAGCTGCAATAGCAAGGGGAGTTTTTTTAGACATATTAGAATTCTTCGTAAAAGTACATAATAAAAAATTGATCTATAGTCTGTGCAAAAATTATGTCAGCTTCATGACGTTTTGATTTCACCTTGATGACATGAAAAGCTACATAAAAAATGACCTTGAAAGTAACATTGAAAGTGACATAAAAAACATTGCGTCCACAACACTCAGCAACTGTCATAAAACCGAAATACTAACACCGTATCTTTAGCTCCTCTAAATAACTATCATAAACCAAGACTTAATTGGAGTACGCACGATGTCCAAGTCAACTAAAAAAAATTCGCCAATATTTGAAGAGACGTTGAATATAGATAATCACAACGCAGATGATATTGCTTTTGATTCTTTGGCAGAAAAAGCCATTTCTCGCCGACAGTTCCTTAGTGCAAGCGCCGTATTTGGGGCATCTGCTTTTGTATTTGGTTGCAGCACTTATTCAACTGACAAAAACTCTGCAAAAAAATACCTAGATTTGGCCTTCACACCTGTTGGTGCGAGTGTATCTGACACAATCACTGTACCGGTAGGCTTCAAGTGGCACACTGTCGCTAGCTGGGGAGATCCTTTGTGGAGTAAAGGTGTTGAATTCGACCAAGCCTCTCGTGGGACAGGTGCTTCTCAAGAACTGGCTTTCGGCGATAACAATGATGGCATGGCTTTATTTACCCACAAAGGAAGAAACATTCTAACTGTGAATAATGAATATGTGAATCGCAGTATTTTTCATGGTAACCGCCCAGAAGGCGCACCCATCAATGCTGATGATGTGCGTAAAAGCAAAGCAGGCCATGGTGTATCCGTCATGGAAATCATGCAAAAAAATGGTCAATGGAAAATTGTCAAAGACTCACCGTATAATCGCCGAATCACGGCTGACACTGCAATGAGCTTGACTGGCCCAGTGCGCGGACATGAACTTGTAAAAACAAGTGCAGACCCAAAAGGCGAGACGGCTTTAGGCACATTTAACAACTGTGGTAATGGTGAGACTCCTTGGGGCACTTATTTGGCTTGTGAAGAAAACTTCAATGGTTACTTTTCAAGCAGTGATGAAAACTACCAAACAAGTGCTGAGCTAAAACGTTATGGCGTTAAAAACAAAGATCGTGGCTATAAATGGGCTAGCGCCGACGAACGCTTCGACATCAGCAAACATCCAACTGAACCAAACCGCTTTGGTTATATTGTTGAAATTGACCCATTAAACCCGAATTCCACACCAAAAAAACGTACCGCTATGGGCCGTTTCAAACATGAAAATGCTGAAGTAGTTGTGGCAGATAATGATCATGTTGTGGTCTATATGGGTGACGATGAGCGTGGCGAATTTCTGTACAAGTTCGTGAGTAAAAATAAATATAGCAAAAGAGGCAACAATAGTGATCTATTAGAAAATGGCACAATCTATGTTGCTAAATTTGCAGATGATGGCAAAGGTCAATGGCTAGCGCTCACACCAGAAACAACAGGAATGACAATCGCTGAAATTTGTGTACACACACGTATAGCGGGTTCAAAAGTCGGTGCAACCACAATGGATCGTCCAGAATGGGTAGCGGCCAACCCGCTAAAACCTGAAGTTTGTTGCGCCTTAACCAACAATAAAAATCGCGGTGTTAAGCCAAATGCGGGTGGCGATGAAACACCATTAAATGGACCAAACCCACGTGTGGAAAATAATTATGGTCAGATCGTTCGCTGGACGGAAGACAAAGGCGACCACACCGCAACAACATTTAGCTGGGATTTATTTGTCACGGCGGGCAACCCAACAGTGCATAAAGATGCTTATGCAGGCTCAAGCAATATCAGTGAAGCTAATATCTTCAATTCGCCCGATGGCATCAAGTTTGATAGTTATGGTCGCCTGTGGATTCAAACCGATGGCAAATACACCAACAAAGATGACTATGCCAACATGGGCAACAATCAAATGTTGTTAGGCAACACGCAAACAGGCGAAATCAGACGCTTTATGACAGGTCCCAAAGAATGTGAAATCACCGGCATCACTTGGAGCGCTGACAAGAAAACCATGTTTGTAGGCATTCAGCATCCTGGAGAAAAAGGCAACTCTCATTGGCCAAATGGCGGCAACAGCGTGCCTCGCTCATCAGTGGTAGCTATCAGCCGAGAAGATGGTGGAGCAATTGGTTAGCATGCGTTAAATAATTGTAATTACAGGATTTATGGACAAGGATGTCTTATCTTGTTATTTTCGTTCGGACACGACCGGATAAAAATAATGATAAAAACCTTACTGACCCTCTCTTTGATGACTTCTTTGCTTGTTATCGCTAGTTGCACAACTGTTCCAGAAGAAAAAAAAGAGACACCTCAAGTCATACCTGAGGTCAAACCTATTGAAAAAGTAGAACCAAAACAAGAAGAAGCGCCGAAATACCCACAAAAAATCACAGACATAGAAGAATTGAAGCAATTCCCGGCAAGATTAAAAGGCTTTAATCGCCAATCAATCTATCGATACACTGCGGGTTTAGATTATATATTTATGAATTATGCGATTTCGAATAAACAACATCGCATACACGCTCAGTTATATCGTTATCCGTCAACAAAGACATTAGAGCAACAGTTTGACATTGAATTAAAGCGCTTATTAGGGCGATTAAAGGGCATCAATATCCAATCAAAGAATGCTGGTACTGAAGTAATAAACGATAAATTTACTCGTTACAAAGAAATCCGTTACTTTTACACCAGCAAAAAATCAGGCACGCTATTTGGTCAACTTATTCTTCAACAACGCGGTAAGCAATTTTATCGAATCCGCAGCAGTGCCCCTCAAAGTGAGGCCCAATCGACCCCACCGAAAATACAAGAATTTTTAGGGGCAATCAAATAGCAAGCAAACAATTTAACTATGCACTAATTAGTTACGCGCCAAAGATTCCTTTGAAAAGGAAAAAGAAAATAATCGCCAGGCCTGCACCTGCTGGCAATGTCACAACCCATGACATAAAAATATTGCCAACGACTTTGAGATTAAGTGCACCAATCCCTCGAGCAAGACCTACACCAAGAACTGCACCTACTAATGTATGAGTAGTTGAAATTGGCAAGCCCCATGTTGAGGCGAACACTACCGTTGAAGCTGCACCTAGTTCAGCGGCGAAACCACGACTTGGTGTTAGCTCAGTAATTTTCTTACCGATGGTTGCCATCACTTTAAAGCCATAGGTCGCTAAACCGACAACGATACCAATACCACCTAACAATAAAATCCAACCAGGTAAGGCGGCTTTTGCGGCAATTTCTCCACCCGATTGAATCACACTATTAATTGCTGCTAATGGACCCACTGCGTTGGCAACATCATTTGAACCATGTGCAAACGCCATTGCGCAGGCAGTAAAGATCATCAACACGGCAAAGATTTTTTCTACACTGGCAAAACGACTTTGATTATCACTAACTTCTTCTTTGATATTCTTCAACATCGAGGCACCAATGATAGCCACGATAATGCCTGCAATAAGCGCGATTGGCATGGCGTTCATAAATTTACTACTTAGACCAAAGTCGATATCCAGCTTGAGCTTTTTCAAACCTTTCAAGACCGTGACCATGGCAATCATGAACCCCACCATGAACATATAAACTGGAATATAGCGTTTGGCATTTTTAAATGGATCTTCCGTGTCCAAAATAAACTTTTGCACACTCATGAACAAACCAAATGAAATGGTACCCGCTAGCACAGGCGAGACCACCCAACTTGCGACAATTGTCCCAACCTTGCCCCAGCTAACTGCATCAACACCAATACCAACAGCAGCAAAACCGACCAAGGCGCCGACAATAGAATGCGTCGTGGAAACAGGCCAACCTTTCAAACTAGCAATCAATAACCAAGTGCCTGCTGCAAGTAAGGCAGCCATCATGCCATAAACAAGCAATTGCGGACTGCTGGTGATCAATTCGGGATCAAGTATGCCTTTGCGAATGGTAGATGTGACATCACCACCGGCTAAATAAGCACCCGCAAACTCAAATACCATCGCGATACAAATCGCTTGTTTAACTGTTAGTGCACCTGACCCTACTGATGTACCCATTGCATTGGCAACATCGTTTGCACCAACACCCCAAGCCATAAAAAATGCAAAAATGCAGCCAAGAATTAATAGAATATGGCCATGCTGAGCAATAATTTCCATAGTATTTTTTGAATATTAAATGTTATTAGACTAAAAGAAAGCGAGAAATTTATCGAGCAATCAATAATTGTAATTTGCCACCCGCTCTTTGCGCGGCATCTGCAAGTTCACCTATCCATTCGATAATTTTGTATAAAAACATCACATCAATAGGTGGCAAGTCCTTTTCAATTGCAAACAAAGCGGCACGCACTTTAATCTGCAATTCATCATTTTCATGTTCCAAACGATTTAATTCGCGAATTAATTCTTCAACCACTTCCAAAATTCGGCCTTTAAAACCCATTTCCAAAAGCTCGTCCATTTCATTCACAGTTTTCACCGCTTGTGCTGCCGTGTTAATTGCAACTTCGATATAGGACTTCATAATGTCTGAAATAGCATTAGGTATTTGCATCTTGCGACCCAACATAATTCCAGAAATATCTTTAGCTATGTTGGCAATTTCATCTTGTTGAGAAACCATCACCAGCAAATCGCTGCGATCAACAGGCAACATCAAGCTACCTGGTAGATTAGCGCGTAAATTTGTTTTCAAATCATCTGCTTCATGCTCAAAATCAGTGATTTGTGCGTAAACAGTCGCTGCTTTGCCCCAATCATCATCAAGAGTAGCATCAATAAATTTAGGCAACTGTTGAGCACATTCATAGGCCTTAGCAATATGTTGTTGCATTGGACGAATAGGTGACTGACTAAACAGATTGGAAAATGGATTACTAACCATCGAGAGATTCCTCTTTTTATTATGTTAAAGCATCACACAAATGCTTTAGTTTTTTTATTTTATGTTTATTAAGAAGGCATAAAAATGTACCTTCAAAAATATGGAAGCAATATTACAGCCATCCAATATCAGGCGCAAACATAAACGACGCTTCTCACTAGTATCAGCTGTCATTTATCTGTAACATTTCCACAGTACAGTCAGTTTTTGTTAAAAATTTATGACTATGACAAACACTATTTTAATTGTTGATGACGAATCAAGCATTCGCGATATGCTACGAATGGCATTGGAATCAAATGGCTTCTCAGTCGATGAAGCGAGTAATGCAAAAATTGCTCAAGAAAAAATCAATAATAATATTCCTGATTTATTGTTACTCGATTGGATGATGCCTGGCACTTCTGGAGTCGAACTTGTTCGCCGCTTAAGAAAAGAAGAGAAAACTCGACAATTACCCATCATCATGTTGACCGCCAAAGATGGCGACGAACATAGCATTCAAGCACTTGATACTGGCGCAGATGATTTCATAACCAAACCATTTTCTCCAAAAGCATTAATTGCTCGTGTGAAGGCAATGCTGCGGCGCCTTGAAGGAAATACTGATGATTTTCAGCAAGAAGAAAAAATCGTCTCTGGCGATATCACAATTGATATGGTCTCTCACAAGGCAATGGTGAATGAAAAAACACTTGAACTCAGTCCTACCGAATTTCGTCTATTAGCTTTTTTCAGCAGCCATACTGGTCGAGTATTCTCACGTAATCAATTACTCAATCAAGTATGGGGTGAGTCTGTCTATGTTGAAGACCGTACTGTTGATGTCCATATCCGACGCTTACGTAAGATCCTTGAACCCTTTCTTGTCGCTCAATACATCCAAACTGTTCGAGGTGTTGGCTATAGATTTGATCCAGAGCACACATAAAAATAATAACTAAATGCTTTAGTTTTAGTGCATATCGACAACAACTGCTTTTACAATACAGCAGATGAAACCTGACCTGATCAAAACCATACTTATTATCGTTGCAGCCATTGCGCTAGGCTGGACGCTTGATATGGCAGCTGAGTTTGGTTTAATCGCCGCAATCATCTGTAATATATGGCTCTTATTCCGTGCTAAGCGTTTGCACAATTGGTTTACCAACGTCAAAGAATTACCACATGCAGAACAAGGAGTGTTCTATTTATTGCATCGCGATATAAAAGCTATGCGCGAAAAGCATCATGCAAAAAAACGTGAGTTGCAGCACAACCTAAAACGCGTCCGTGAGGCATCCGCAGCGCTTCCAGATGCCATTGTCATCACTGATGATAATGGTGAAATCACTTGGTCTAACAGACTTGCTGCTGAACTTTTGAATATCCGACAACCTCGTGACAATGGCCACCGAGTGAATAATCTACTGCGCCATCCAAGTTTCACAGAAGCATATGCAAAACACGACGATGTGCCAGTCAACATTGACATCGAAGCGCCTTTTAATCGCAATATAAGCCTCAATCTAAAAGTCATCGACCTTGCTGAAAATATGCAAATGCTTGTTGCTAGAGATATTACTCGGCATGTTGATGTCACACGCGCACAAAAGGATTTTGTCAGCAATGTTTCACATGAGCTAAAAACACCCCTAACCGTTATGCGTGGTTATTTGGAAATGATCGAAGATGGTCAACAATGCGATCCAAGCATTCACAAGCCTATCAAGGACATGTTGTTACAAACCAAACGTATGCAATCAACCATTGATGATTTACTGTATTTGGCCAAACTTGAAAGCAAACAACAAAACCGTGGTTCAGATGACATAGATGTTGAATTCAGCCAAATCAATATTAATCATATCCTTGAAATGATCATGGACTCTGCTCTAATGCTGGCAGAGCAAAATGAGCAAACCATAACTATGGAAATCAATAATCAGATGTCCATAAATGGAAACGAAAGTGAATTACAAATCGCCTTTAGCAACTTATTAACAAACGCGATTCGCTATACGCCCAAAGGTGGAGAAATCCACATAAAATGGCATCATCGTGATAAAACTGCGGTGTTTTCAGTCACCGACTCTGGCATTGGCATCGCGCCCAAACATATCTCCCGCTTAACAGAACGTTTCTACCGTGTTGACCAAGGCCGTTCACGCGCCAAAGGCGGAACTGGTTTGGGGTTGGCCATTGTCAAACATGTATTAGAACGACACAAAGCTGAACTGAACATTTCCAGCAGTTTAGGTAATGGAAGTTGTTTTGAATGTATATTTCCTCTAGAGCTGTAGCTGTAGTCAGAAAAATTATAAAAACAGCCTAGAAAACCCTAAGAAAAGTACTGCACAAGATATTTGCCTAGCATTGCTAAGCACGCTGCCACAATCAACCAACGTAATGCTTGGCGCGGAATATTTAATAGCATTTTAGAGCCAATCAGCGCACCAATTAATTGCCCAACGATCATCACTCCTGCCACCTTAAAAGCAACCTGACCTAGCGCGAAAAATAATAAAAACGAAGCAAAGTTCGTCGCAAAATTCATCGTCTTTGCAAAAGCGGTTGAACGCAGAAGACTTTGCGCGCGCGTCGCCACACCTGCTAACGCAAAGAAAGTGCCTGTCCCAGGCCCAAACATTCCATCATAAAAACCTATTGCCGGCACTGGCCCAAACATATAGCTTTTTTTGCTTAACAAGGCGGCTTGAGAATCACTTGATTTGGCTTGAGGGTCAATGATGAAGTAAATGCAGATGCAGACCAATACAATAGGAATAATCAATTTGAGTTGTTCAATATCGACAAATTGAACCGCCACTGTTCCCAGCAAACTCCCGATAAATGCAGACAACATCAATGGCCAGCATTCCTTTGGGTTCACTAATTTAGCTTTGAACATATGATAGCTTGCAGTTGCAGTACCAAAACTGGATTGACATTTATTAGTACCTAATGCCAGCAATGGCGGCATTCCCGTGAGCAAAAGTGCAGGAACGGTCAGCAAACCGCCGCCGCCTGCCAAGGTATCCAAAAATCCTGCTAGCAAAGCAATTACAAATAACAACAGTGCCATTTCTGGCGATATGATAAATTCCATTAACGTAGTAAAAATTAAGCGTAGTGAATCTGAATAGCCTGAAAATATTTTTAATAGATGGTTCACTGCCATGATAACAGCAATAACTTCAGTTAATAACTCACGTTCATATCGACAGCAACAATTTCAGCAACAATAAACATCATGAGCAAAAGCCACTCAACGCAGTACAATCACCAATTCCCTGGCATTCCTGATTTGAAAGCTCGAGCGAAACAACGCATTCCTAGTTTTATTTTTGACTATATTGATGGTGGAATTGACGAAGAAAAAAACAAACAACGCAACCGTGATGCATTCCATGGTGTGCAACTAACACCACAATATTTGACCGATGTCAGCGAGGTCGATACCTCAATAAATATCTTTGGGAAAAGCTATGACATGGCATTTGGAGTCCCTCCGGTTGGACTAGGAAACTTATTATGGCCTGGCTCAGAACGCGCGTTAGCGAGTGCATCTCAACACGCCAATACACCGTATATTTTGAGCACGTTTAGCACAACGCCAATGGATGAAATCGCCGCACTTGCTCCTGATGTTGCTTGGTTTCAACTCTATACGCCCAGAGATGAGGCTGTCATGAAAGATATGATTCAACGCGCAAAAACGGCAGGCTTTAATGCCTTAGTCATCACACTCGATATACCCGTTGGGGCAAAGCGCAATCGAGAACTTAAAAGCGGTTTGCAATTACCCTTCAAGATAACTCCTAAAATTGCTTGGGAAGCATTGACCCATCCGCAATGGACGATAGAAACACTCAAAAATGGTTCCCCTGAGTTCGTCAATGTCGCCAAATACAAAACAGACAGTGATATGCCCTTGGCAGCCTTTATTTCTCACTTCATGGTCTCCGGTGTCAGCAAAGAACGTATCGCTCAAATCAGAAAACTCTGGGATGGCCCTTTGATTCTTAAAGGGGTACAAAACACACAGAATGCCCTTGATGCCATAGCACTGGGCGTTGATGGCATCATTGTCTCAAATCACGGTGGCCGTCAACTTGATGCTGCACCCTCCTCCCTCGACTCTCTAAAACAGTTGCCAGATGAGGTGCATCAAAAACTCACAGTCATGTTGGATTCAGGCGTTCGAACAGGTTTGGACGTGGTCAGAGCAAAAGCGCTTGGCGCGCAGATGATGTTTTCAGGCCGATCTTTCTTTTGGGGCATGGCTGCACTCGGCCAAGACGGTGCTGATCAAGTGATCAATATTTTTCGTGACGAAATCACCCGCAGCTTACAACAACTCGGTTGCCATAGCTTTGAGTCAATGGACGAGAGTTGGTTGACTCAAGACAACTAAATACTATGACACTTTTTCTCTATAGCCTCACGGTTATCATCTGGGGAACTACGTTTTTTGCTATCACTTTGCAAAACGGTTCTGTTGATAGTGTTGTATCAATTTTTTATCGCTTTTCAATAGCAGGCATTTTGCTATTTTTAGGGCTCTTAGTTGCAGGGAAACTACAAAAAATACGACCTGTAGATCACCTATGGTGTGGGATACAAGGCGCATGTTTATTTTGTTTTAATTTCATATGTATTTATTATTCTTCGCAATTTATCACCAGTGGATTGATCTCTATCTTATTCTCATGCGCGATTTTCTTTAACACCTTTAACAATCGACTATTCTGGCAAGTCAAACCCGCCAAATCGATTTATATCGGTGGCTTGCTCGGCATCATTGGACTGGTGTTATTGTTTTGGCGAGAACTGCAAAACACACAAGCATCTCATGAAATATTGCTCGGCATCGGTTTAGCCTTGATGGGAACTTACTTTTTCTCACTTGGTAATATGGTATCGATAAGACATAAAACACAGAAGATCAACACTCTCTCCAGCAATGCCTACGGCATGAATTACGGCGCACTTATTTTGCTAACCATCATTTTATTGACCGGCAAACCCATGACTTGGGATAACAATAGCGTTTATGTGTATAGCTTGCTCTATCTAGCCATCCCAGGTTCAATCATTGGCTTCACTGCCTACCTCTCCGTCGTCTCAAGAATCGGCGCCAATCAAGCGGCCTATGCAACAGTGTTGTTTCCCGTCATTGCCTTACTGATATCGTCAATATATGAAAACTATACCTGGGAGTTATCCAACACCATCGGTCTAATAGTTGTCCTGTTTGGCAATGCCGTTGCCTTAAATGTCTTTAAAAAGCGGCGAAAGCACCTATATGATTAAATTACCTAATCGAATAATTTAATCAAACTAAATTTATTCTTAATATTTTCTTGATGAATAGTTTTATGAAAAAAACTCTCTAGATCGTTATAAAACAAACCCTTAAATAACAATGTAGACTCCATAACTGCATTAACTATCGCCAATCGATATCTACCATCTTGCTCAAATAGTACTAACACCTTTGATCCCATACTTAATGGATATCTCTGAATACCTCTTTCCGAGTGCAAGATTATACTGTGAATATTTTCTTGATTGTCTTGCAAAAGCAATTCCATATTTTTTTTAATGAACTGATATTTACCGCAAAATATTTCTTTACCTTTTACTTGACAATCGTATACATCATCGATAATTTCAGACATTAATTTATTTTGTATATCTATGGAAGCAAACCGCCTTATTATGGGATGAAAAAAATCAAACTTTTCATTTAAATATAAGTAAATCGGTATTTTTTCCTCTGTACACTCTTCAATATCTATTTTTCTTTCAAGACAACTGCGATTTCGAATTTCTTTTATTGAGGAAGCATTATTTTCATAAATAACATTTGCAAATAGCGATAACCTGTCCTTAGTACTTTTCGAACCTGGATCTAAAAATGCATATCGTTGCGAAATTGCATTAATGTAATAACCATAGTCCCACCAACTCAAAATCACAGCATCTTTTTCAGTTAGGCGTTTAATCAAACTAAACTGACGATATTGATCATCATTTAAACGCTCAGTTTGAACATGTAAATTGAGAATATTCCAACAATTCAAAACAAAAATTAGGGCAATGCTTATTGAAAAAAAATATTTTTCAATAAAATTTATTCTAGATAACTTTATATATGCATGCAGGCAAAAAATTGTTGCAATCACAAAAAAAATGCTTAGCCTAACAAACAGCAATGTCGCAATAAGAAAAATTATACTTATAAACATATATGGAAATACTTTTACAAGTTGGCGTTGGTGTTGTAATTTAAATAACATTACAACCGCACAAAAAACAAGCAATATAACTATCGGTTCCAGCAGCACTAAATCTGCAAATTTCATTCCCTCAAGCTCTTGAGTATGATTTAACCTGCTTATTTCATTCGTTTGATTAGAGCCAAATATATTGATAACTTTTATTCGAAGAACCTCAAAATAACTAGATGAAAAAAACTTCTTAGTTATCAAAACAACTGTTACACAACTGAAGGGTATTAGTGTAAAAAAAACAGGCTTATTCAATAAAAAAGTACGCGGTAATAATAAAAACAAAACCGGAATTAATAAAAAGTACCAACTACCCCAAAATGTAGATACTACATACAATAAAATAAAAATTCCTATAAGGTCGATTGAGGTTTTTTTAGTAGATACTCTATTGGGAAGAGTCAACAGACTGAAAATGATAACTACTGCTAAAACATAGAAAGCATTATGATCAATGTTCCCAAGTTGAGTATTTTTAAAAAAGGAAGGACTCGTAATAAGTAAAAGGCAAAAGGAAAATACTGCTAACTGATTGGAGTTTTTACTGAAACTAAAAAATAAGATACTGATAGAAAATAATGCTATAAAAAAGGGGAAGAAGTAGAGAAAGTACTTTGGATCTTTGACAGAAAGTTTTTGACTAAATGTTGTAAGAAAGCGATAAAGTGAAACAACTAAATTTCTGTTATTTTTTACATTATCAGAGCTTAGTGTTTGATCCAAATAGTAGTAGCTGTCAGTACCAATTAGATAACTTTGACGGTATTTATCTTGAAAGACACTATCTCTAGAAGGGTTAGGAAAAACACTTTGAGGCACATATTCAAGAGTAAAAACAATACACGCTTGCAGACATAACAATAAGAAAAGGCTCAATAAATGTTTATAGTGAAACATCCACCCAGTTATTGATTACTAGATTGTCTTTTCTGCATTTCCAAAATTTTTTCTTGAAATTTTTGGCGATTTAATTGTTCACGATAAAGTTGTTCCGGTTTTTTTTTAGCAGCCTCAGATCGTTCTTCTTGACTAAGGTTAGAAAATGACTCCGTTGAAACATCAGAATTAGTTTCAATAATTTCTTGACTAATTTTTCTAATTTCAGGGTTTGAGCTGTTTTGAAAAGGCTCGACGTATGACACTGTTGCAGGATCCAACCAAAGGCTCACTTCTTCAAGCGCAGTTAAGACAACCTTTTCATCGATGTCTTTTAATGCATTTAGTGTTAGCCATTTTGCTGCGAATGAATCACTGCTTGATAATGAAGACAATACTTCAGCCCTAATTTCAGGATTATCTGACTGATGAAAAATTTCAGCTAAGGTTCTTAAACCAGTACTATCAAGGTTGATTTGATTGACAAAATCAATTGTCTCTTCGAATGGTGACTGGCTTAACAATTGACCAACATCATCATAAACAAAACTTCCTGAGTCATTGTATGTTTTTATCGTTATAGCATTTGAAGAAAAAGGGAAATCAATAGCTAAATCTGACGCAATTTTTTCAGAAGAAACCACTCTTGCTCGCAAAGGGTTATATTGCTTATCTGTGTTCTGAGCTACTTCGCCTATAAAAATAACATCTATCTCAGGTTGTGCACTTTCTGACAAGTCTTTGTATTTAATTGAGTACTGATGCCCATCTAACAAGCTTCTGAATACACTCTCAATAGCCACTCCATCACGAGTATCAATAGTCACTTTAGTGTCGTAATTCACATCAGATTTGACAATAAAATTATATTCATCAGCTAAATCAAGAAGAATTTTTTTTACTGATGCATTTTTTGCTTGTAACAAGACCAATAATTCATCATAGGAAATATTTTCAATCCTATACAAGCCATCTACAAGTTCACTATCCAAATTTTTTCTAGTTTCAATATCTCGATCTACTGAATTATCTTGAGGCAAATATATAGAAACTTTTTTAGCGCCGTCGACACTTTGTTTGTTGATATCACTCGGACTATCTTGATCTGCAGGCTGACATGCGACTAAACAGAACAAAGCAATTACAACAAAACTACTACGCACATATGACATCATTTCAACCTATTTAATAAACTTGATTTTTAGTTAAAGCCGTAAGAGCCTTATAATGGATTGATTCGCAACAAAGCACGGATTCGATTAGGCCTGAGCGTAGGTTTTGTTGTTACACCAGCAATAGTACTTATACCTGATGCGAAAATCGTCGTAACCAATCCCCTGTCAGCGCAAATGTGCCAAGAGTCTCCTGAGGTCTGAGCAACACCGCCAATAGAGTCATTACTTGATCTCTTAATTTGAGGCAATTCAGTAGTCGACCCAAAAAAGTTTCGACTCATTCTGACAGGCATAATCGCTATAGGAGTACCAAACGACTCTGCCTCTAAAAAGAAAACTCCACATCGTCCGTTCATTCCTGCGATAGAATTTTCACCTAGGTCATAAAAGTTATTATTACTTATTGTCGTAAATTTTCTATTACGGAAATCATTCGTGTCTTGTTGGGTTATAAACAACCCAACCCCAGCATCAAAGCCATTAATATTATTACCTCTGATAAATCGAGAGTTTGAAGAAACGACTCCGGCAGCCTGACTATTGATCTTAGTTGCTGAAATTGTATTGTCTAAAATACTTGCTCCACCACCAATATCAGTCACTCCCAAAAGAGTGGGATTAACAATAACATTCCTAGAAACTGTTTGTGGTGTTAAAAGGCTTATCGAAGCATAAAAACTATCAACAATATTATTGGTTATTCTAGCTTTCTCAGAAAGAGATACTATTCCTGAAGAAAGAGCATCCCCAGAGTTTCCTACCTTTTCAATATTATTATCACTCACTAAAGATCCGCTACCTGATAATATAATCCCAGCAAAACCTGCATCTCTAAAATTTGACGCTTTGAATGGAAAACCCGCCATGCCGCTTATTGAGCGAAAATCATGCTTGATATTATTATTTTTTATCGTTGACCTTCTAGTCGTTTTAGACAAGTCAATCACATCAACTCCGAAACCAAGAATATTATTTTCAGTCAAGATCACGCTATCACCAATAACGTTCACTGCGCTTAGAGATGGAGCAGTAACAAGTGATGCAACAGTAGGGTTAAGAGCATTATCTAACTCACACCCAATTGCTTTACTTGCGGGAAGTTGATCAACAATTTGATATAAATTATTTCCTTCAATTCGCAAACCCGCAACAAGACTAGCCGGGCTAAAAATTTCTTCGGCTGTATAAACAATAAATGAAGCTGCTGGAGGAATGATATTACAATTAACAATTTCTGCGCCATTACCAGCACGAATCACTTCTGCATTTTTAGACAAGATAGTGAAGCCTTTGCCTCTAATCTTTCCTATCGAAACGCGGTCAGATTGCACATCGATAGTAGGCCCAGTAGCTGCAATGCTACCTCTTCCATCAATGGTAGTGACTTTTGACCCACCAGTGGATTCAAGTTTGATACCTATTGTATTAATAACCAAGTTTTCTTGGTAATTGCCAGGTCCAACAATAATACGCGAATTCGGTGTTGCTCGATTTAGTGCCGCATTAATTAAATTGCAAGGCTCTGTACGAGAACATACTGCATTTTCCTCTCCCCACTTTTCTACATATAACGTAGCAGCATAAGCCGAGTTAACTATTAAGGCAGATGAAATAATCGCAAGCCTCATCAATGTATTTTTCATATTTTGTTCCCTATGAACCAATCTTTTATACCTAAATCTTTAAGTGTCTATCTACTTTACTTTAAAATGGGTTAGTTCTAAAAATTGCACGGATACGATTCGCTCGTAATGAAGGACGAGTCGTCACATTTGTAATTTCTAGTTTTCCTGTCGTATTACTAACAAGACCACCTGCAGTACATGTATGCCATGCTTTTCCTAAAGTCGTAGCTACGTCTGTCATAACAGAGCTCGAAGACTCTTTAATTTGTGGAAGTTCAGTGGGAGAACCATAGAAATTCCGACTCATTCGTATTGGCAAGTCGACATTCTTAATAAAAACACCACAGCGACCAACAGGACTTCCAAAGAAATCTACATTGTTTGAATCATAAAAATTATTGTTACTCACAGTAGTAAATCGAAGTTTAATTGGAAAAAATACTCGCTGATCAATTTCTAACGACGTACTCCCATCATTTACAAAACCACTGATATTATTGCCTCGAATAAAACGAGAATTGGTAGCAGAGATTCCTATTGAAAAATTAACATTTTCAGAGGATGAAAACACCGTATTATCAGTAATTGTCGCTGATGAATCACTCGCAAAATCGCTAATACCAACAAATGACGAATTAATAACAATATTACGAGAAACTGTTGGCGCAGCGAAGGTATTGATGTTTACCGAAAAATTTTCAACAATATTAGAAGTAATTCGAGTTCTTTCTCCGTCAGAATCTATGCCATTAGTAAAAGTGACGCCTGAATCTCCCAATTTCTCAATATAATTATCACTAATTAAAGAAGAATTACCAAAAATATCTAAAGCTGCATATGAAACGATACCCCCAAACGGACCCGAACCTGGAAAAGGAAAACCAGAGATCGTAGCTAATGTATTAAAGTCATGCTTGATATTATTACCTTTAATCGTCGACCTTTTGACAGTCTCTGATAAGTTCAAAACTGTAATTCCTGTGCCAATGATATTGTTTCCCGTCAAAATAACGCTATCTCCAACCACTTTGACAGCATCAAGTGATGCGTTCTCCGACAAAATAGAAGCGGTTGGGGCATTGAAATCATCTAATGAACAACTTGAACCGACAAGATTTGGCGCCGTGGTAATATTTTGAAACAAATTGTTTCCTTCTATTCTTGCACCTGAAACCCTCACTTCAGGAGAACGTGTCGCATCCGCGAAGAAAAAAGTATCTCCCCCAAATGAAAACGAATCAATTCCGCATGCTGTTACTTCTGAGGCAGTTCCAACCCGAATAATTTCAGCATCTTCACTTAAAATTGTGAAACCTTTGCCACGAATCTTACCAATCGAAACACGATCTGCTTGAATATCAATTCCAATTACTCCTGACCCAATATTAGCCGCGTCAATTACTGTAACCTGTGGGCCACCCGTTGATTCAAGTTTGATACCTGTTTGTTGTATTAACAAACCTCCATCATATCTTCCAGGCCCAACTATAACTCGTGAGTTAGGTGTCGCTATATTCAATGCAGTTGATATCTGATCACATGGGTCTTTTGCAGAACATGCTCCACTTGGGCTACCCCATTTCTCTACATATAATGTAGCGGCATTTGCGGATGAAAAGTAGAGAATTGATACTGCAATTACAGATTTCAAAATTGATTTATTCATGATTTTTTCCTTGTATAAATATATAGGAGATTTATTAAAAATAAGCCTCCTTTCAAAATGGCTGGCTTAGGTTCCACCCAAACATTAACTATCAGTAAATATTATATCCTGAAAACTTCTTCCTTTTAAACAATAAAAAATGATTAAACGTTAAAAATCATAAATTTTCCAAAAATTAAACTTATTTTCTAGAAAGTTGGAAAACATATATTTCCATTGGGGTAAATATTAAATTCATTTGAAGAATATAAAAACACCTAACTGGTAAGCCCCTAGTATTCTAGACACTTAATAGCGTTACAATTAACGCATTATAGAGGTGTCAACCTAAGATTAAAACACATACATTAAGAAACCCTACCTAGAATCTCTTCTTTTGTAAATTTATTACACCTTCGCTTTATAGTAAATTTCATTCACTCGCAGACTCAAGTTACCTATAATCTACCGTCACATACCCTAGCTTCTATTCAATATATGTCAAATTAGGTTTACCTCTATAGTATGCATAGCAAATTAAAGTGGATTACTTTTGAAAACTGCACGAATACGATTAGGTCGCAATGATGGTCTACTAGTCACATTAGTGATTTCAAGCCTACCAGTAACATTGCTAACCAAGCCGTTTGCTGCACAAATATGCCATGAGCTACCAACGCTTCCAGGTACACTATGAACAAGTGAACCACTTGACTCTTTAATCTGTGGAACTTCCACTGTAGATCCATAAAAGTTTTTACTCATTCTAGTCGGAGTCTCGACTTTTCTAATGAAAACAGCACATTTCCTATTCACAGGAACAATAGGAATAATTATAGTGGACGTCTCATCTAGAGCTAATGATCCAACATAACTACGAAAATCATTCACATCATAAAAATTATTATTAGCAATTAATGTTTGTCGAACCTTGCTCGGGCTAGATGGCGAACTGCGTTGATCTATTATCAAAGCAGGTGAGCTAAAGCCACTGATATTGTTTCCCCGAACAAAACGAGCATTGCTAATAAACATCCCTGTTCCAAGAGTAGAAGAATGTACAATATTGTCAGTGATAATTGGAGAAGAAAAACTTGCCAAGTCCGCAATCCCATAGAGAGAAGAACCCAAAACTATGTTTTTTGATACTGTTAGTGACCCTGCAATACTCATATTTATATCAAAGTTTTTCACAACATTTGAAACAACACGTATTTTTTCTGACAATATAGATGTCACCAAACCTACTGTGAATACAGACTCAGAGCTGCCGATTTTTTCAATTAAGTTATTGCTAATTTGTAAACCCTTACCATCTGCTCTTAAGGCATCATATTGAGAAACGAAACCTAATGAGTCTCTAAAAGGAAACCCATCAATACCCATAAAATCACTAAAGTCATGCTTTATATTATTCCCTATAATAGTCGATTTTTTAATAGTGTTAGATAACTGAACAACATTAGTCCCACTGCCTACAATATTATTCTGTGTTAGAATTACCCCGTCTCCCACCACACTTATGGCATTAAGCGAAGGTCTTTCCACTACCTCGACCGAGTTAGGGCTATCATAGTCATCTAACCAACAAATAGAATCTATTGAAGCTGGCTTAACATCGGCTCTTTGAAGCAAGATATTACCTTGGATACGAGTGCCGGATATATGAGTTGAAGGGGATCGAGTTTCACGTCCATAGAAAAATTTTTCATTACCAATAAAAAGGGTATCAATTTCACATGCTATTAAATTTCCAAGCTCACCGATCCTAATTATTTCAGCATTTTTACTTAATATTGTAAAACCTTTTCCTCCAGCCTTACCCACAGAAACTCTATCAGCCTGAATATCTATACCAATTATTCCAGAGTCATCATTAGTCGCATCAATAATAGTGACTTGTGGTCCACCCGTTGACTCTAGCTTGATACCGCGTTGTTGAATAGAAAGACCTCCATCGTACCTGCCTGGGCCAACTAAAACTCTAGAATTAGGTGATGCTATGTTTAGGGCTGTTGTAATTTGATCACACGGATCTTTTGCAGAACAAACTCCACTTGGATTGCCCCATTTTTCCACATATAACGTGGCTGAATTTGCTGATGAAAAGCAGAATATTGACGCTGTAAATACAGACTTCAAAAAAGTTTTTTTCATGAATTTTCCCTTTCCTTAAAGTTCAATAGAAAGTCTATTTAAAAAGTATTTAGTTTAAGTTTCGTTCATTTCAAACATTAACTATTGAAAATACTATGCAAAAAATTTAAACACAACAATTAAATATTAAAATGATAGAATATTCGCATTGGGAAAGCATGTCAGACCAAGTTTATATTTCTACATATAAAGCCTTCACTACGGAAAACAACAAGTCCAAATCTTCAGACCTAGACAAACGATGATCACCATCATCAACAAGATGTAAACGTGCATTTGGCAATAAAGCATGAACTTGCTCAGAACGTTGCCAAGGCACGACATCATCTAATTTGCCGTGAATTAAATACACAGGAGCTGTTAGATGAATTGGCTTATCCAGCAAACAATGCTGCTCTCCATCTTCAATTAAATTTGCATAAATTTTATAAGGTTGTTGGTCATCATACTCATTTGGCACTGAATAGAATTTTCGACCCAGTTTATCGACTTCTAGAGATAAACCTTCAACTCTCTGAGGATAGTATTTAGTCATATCTGCGGCACAGGCGAGTAAGACCAAACCCTTGACTCGATCAGGGCGTTGCAATGCGGCAAGGATCGCCAGCCAACCTCCCATTGAACTGCCAACAAGCACAACATCATCAGAAATATGATCAATGATTGCAAGGGTATCTGCCAACCATCGTGAAACAGAACCCTCTGCAAAGTCACCTTCTGATTGACCGTGGGCAAAATAATCAAATCGGATATAAGCTTGCCCTTTGTCGATGCAATATTTCTGCAAAGCTAAGGCTTTAGTGCCTTGCATACTAGAGTTAAATCCACCGCAGAAAATCAGATATGGTGGTTTTCCATGAGTAAGATAGTAGGCAATTTCATATCCATTTCTTGATAATTTTTTCACATTCAATCCCATTTAATTAATCAGAAATTACATCCCCATTAACTAAAAGGTATATCTTCCCAGTTAACTTCTAAACTTTTAGTATGAATTTCCCTCATGATTGTTAATTCATATATAAATAATCGATTATGGCAAGTAATCCTAAATACTTTGCGCAAGCATTTACTGCTCCTAGATTATTAGTAAGGAATATAGATCAGCTTAACTAATACAGTAATAGCTTGCGTGTAAAACAGCATTGTTATTTTTCCCGAGATTCACATCTAATGACAACTTGCTTTTACCTTTAGCCCTAAAATTTTCAAAGAAGGCTTGCCGATCTTCTTCTAAAACCAAAGAAGAACATTTAAAATCAGCCTCTACAGGAGTTTTATAAATAATTTCCGCTTTACTCACGACAAGATTTCCGTTCATACCAAATAAAGACATATTGTAACTACATAATGCCCATCCGGTTAATACACTTGCAGAATAAATACTTCCTGCAAAACCCGTTCCATGTAAATTAACATTTGGCTCTAATGGCGCTGTGGTCTCAATCAAACCGGCTTCTAAATTGACTATTTCAAACTGCATAAAATTACTTAATGGAATAGTCCTACGAATTTTTTCTTGCATCCAAATATGTGGAGAGACATTTCTAGTCATGTTCATAGTCCTGAAGTTTTAAACATTCACGTAATTGCGATCTTACCTAAAAAGGTAATGAGCATCCGAATTAATAACTAACAATACTATCTAATTTCATTTGTACGCTTGGGCATATTTTTCTCTAAGTATATTTTTTTGAACTTTACCCATAGTGTTCCTGGGCAATTCATTAATGAAATAGATGCTTTTAGGTTGTTTAAATTTAGCGAGTTTTTCTGCCAAATTTTGACGCAAAATATCTGAATCTACTGTTGCACCTTTATTTAAAACAACAACTGCAGTGACTCCTTCGCCGAAATCCATGTGAGGAACTCCAAAAACGGCAGATTCTTTAACCTGAGGAATTTCATCAATGCATATTTCTACTTCTTTTGGGTAAACGTTATAACCCCCAGAAATAATCATGTCTTTAGCCCTCCCTACAATGCATATACGATCGTTATCATCCATTACTGCAATATCACCAGTAATGAAAAACCCATCATCTCTAAATTCTTCAGCAGTTTTTTCCGGCATATTCCAATACCCAGAAAAAACATTTGGACCTTTAATTTCAAGAACACCAATATCTCCTCGTGAAATTTCTTGTCCTTTATCATCGGCAATTCTAGCCGCTACTCCTGGAAGAGGAAAACCAACTGAACCAGCTATCCGTTCGCCATTATAAGGGTTTGATGTAATCATTAATGCCTCTGTCATACCGTAACGCTCTAGAACTCGATGACTCGTACGTTCTTCAAAATCAAGAAAAGTCTCAGCAAGTAATGGCGCAGAACCCGCAATAAATAGTCTCATATTTTTGACAAGATTTTTATTGAACTTAGCATGAGCCAATAAACGAACGTAAAAAGTTGGAACTCCCATCATTACAGTTGCATTAGGAATATCTTTGATAACATCATCTACATTGAAGTTTTTATGGAACAATATCTTTGAACCATTGAGCAATGCGCAATGGAGAGCTACAAACAAACCATGGGCATGATAAATTGGCAATGCATGTAGTAAAACATCTCCAGTTTCAAACCCCCAATACTTGTGAAGAACAAGAGCATTCGATGACAGGTTTTCAGTTGTGATCATTGCTCCTTTTGAACGACCTGTTGTTCCAGAGGTATATAGCATTGCAACAATTTCATCTGAATCGACATCTTCTAGAGATTCAAAAGGTTGAGCTACGTTGAAAGAATCAATCAATGAACCTTTTCCTTGATCATTCAAAGTAAATATTGAAGGAACCTTTCCACTCAGGCTTACTTTAGGATCACAAATAAACACCTTTGGCTTTGCGTCTTCGATGAAGTAGTCAACTTCTGTGTCAGTATAAGCCGTATTAAGCGGAACAAAGATTGCTCCAGCACGTAAACAGGCTAAATATAACAATACAGCTTCAGGGGATTTTTCTACCTGAACCATGACGCGGTCACCTTTTTTAACGCTTCGACGTCTTAACACTGAAACCATTTTAGCGGAACCAATATCTAGCTCTTCGAAGCTAATAGTTCCTCTATCATGCTCAAGAAAAACTTTTCCCATATCGCTAGGAAAGCGTGACCGAAAAAAGTCGTATAGATTTTTATTACTCATAATGTATTTTTTCACCAATTATATTCAACATGGTTTTTTAAATTTGAATACAAATTTTGTTTAAACAGCTTTCCCTAATACAAGGTTAGGCAGCCATAGTGCAATTTGCGGAAACAAACAAAGCAGAAGAATGCCAATGATCATGCAACACACAAAAGGCAAAGCTCCTTTAAGGATTGTTGTTAATTTAATATCCGGGCAAATACCGTTAATCACATATAAATTCAAACCTACTGGCGGTGTAATTAACCCAATCTCCATATTGATTGTCAGAATAATGGCAAACCAATATGGATCAAAACCTGCAGAAATAATAATTGGTAGCAATATTGGAGCCGTCATTACAATCACTGCCACAGGGGGTAAAAAGAAGCCTGCGAATAAAAGAAATAAATTAATCATTCCCATTAATACCCAACGATTGACATCGAGGGACGCAATTTCTTGAGCAACAGTTTGTGTGACGTATAAACTTGATAAGGTATAACTAAATAAAGCACTCGCTCCAATAATCATCAAAATCATGACACTTTCTTTCATGCTCTCAGAAATAATTGCCCATAGCTTTTTCAAACTATACATTCTGTAGATAACCATCGTTAAAACGATACAAAGAAAAGCGCCCACACCAGCGGCCTCTGAAGGCGTTGCAACACCTCCATATAATGCAAAAAGAACACCCACAATAATCAATAAAAAAGGTGTAATTCTAGGTAAGACTTCTAATTTTTCTTTAAACGTATACGGACTAGCATTACTATTGAATGAATAACCATTCCTCTTAGCAGTAAAAAGAGCCCACGCCATGAATAAAGTAGTCAACATAACACCGGGTATAACACCGGCCAGAAATAATCTACCAATTGACGTTTCAGTGCTAATACCATAGACAATCATTGTGATTGATGGAGGTATCAAAATGCCTAAAGTTCCTCCAGCAGCAATAGCTCCTGTTGCTAACCCTTCGGGATAACCTTTATCTCGCATCTCAGGGATACCCATTTTCCCAATTGCAGCACATGTTGCAGGAGAAGAACCGCTGAGAGCGGCAAATATTGAACAAGCGCCAATATTTGAAATAATCAGTCCGCCAGGAACTTTTTGGAGCCACCGATCAAGAGCACCATAAAGATCTTTACTAGCGGGAGATACCGCTATTGCGGCTCCCATTACAACAAACATTGGAATAGAAACAAGCGTAAACTCATTAATGCTCGCAAACAGGCCTTCAGCTACAATTCCTAGTGATCCTATTCCTTCAAATATAACCAGAAACCCTACCGCTACAACTCCCATAGCAAATGCTACTGGTACACCAAAAGACAGTATTATGAATAATGAAATGGCAACTAATGCGCCAATAATTAGAGGTGTCATAAGTGGCCTCCCGGCTCAGTTCCAAAAGGCACTATTGTGTTATTTTTTAAGCACAGCGCATCTGCAAAATATTCAAGGGACATAAGAGTCATACCAATTGGCATCGCTAAATAGGGAATCCACATTGGAATTTCCCAAATAGTTTCAGATAACCAATTACCTGACCATGCTTCGTACCAAAGTTCCCAGCCTGTATAAGCAAAAATCGCAGAAAAGCTGAATGCAAAGAATATTGAAATAAACGCCAATACTTTTCTCCATCTTGGACTGGCATACATCGGCAGAAGATCAACGTTAACGTGCCCCTTTACTTGAGCTACATATGGTGCGCCGAAGAATGTTGCAGCGACCAAAGCGTAAGTTACAAAGTCAGTTTGCCAAATTGTTGAATCATTCAATACATATCGAATGAACACCATTTGACACACAACTAGTATCGCTATCGCAATCAATGCTGCTGCAATTGCTCCACTCACTCTCGATAAAAACCTAATTATTAAAATAAAAGTATTCAAAATAAACCCTCAAAAAAAAGACTGCACAAGCATTGCTCATGCAGCCCAAATTAACAGTCATAAATTTAATCCACCGATAAGGCTAAATTGATTAATTTATCGCCGTTGGGTACCTTTTCTGAAAAAACTTTGTAACTCGTTTCTTGCGCAATGGCACGCCATTTTTGAGCTTGTTCAGGAGTCATTTCTACAACTTTAACACCCGATTTTTTAAAAGTATCAACTAATTTTTTATCTAAACCTTTCGCTTCTTTAAAAAAATAATCTTCAGCATTTTGGCCTGCAACTTTTAATTTAGCTTGTTGCTCAGGGTTCAACTTATCCCAGCTTTTCTTTGACATAAGTACTGGCTCATACATAAACCATAGAGCATTATCACCAGGGGCTGTTAAACACTTAACTTGTTCATAAATCCTATATGAAACAAAGCTACCTGAACTAGTATTAGCAGCATCTAAAACGCCTGTTTGCATACCTGTATATATTTCCGAACTAGGCATTGAGGCAATTGTTGCTCCTGCTCCGGCTAACATTCTTTCGAAAGCTTTACCTGCGGCGCGAGTCGTCTGTCCCTTTGCATCACCGGGTTCAACAATACAATTTTTCTTTGAAGCAAAACCACCCGCCAACCATGCATCAGCAAGTACAATAACTCCTGCATCATTAATGATTTTTTTGATCTCTCCCATGAATTCAGAATTATTTAAACGTTTTGCATGATCATGGTTCTTTACTAAACCAGGCATCAATGTTGAATCAAACTCAGGATGCCTTCCAGCAGCATAAGCTAATGGAAATAGTGAAATATCCAATTGACCTTTTACCATTGCTCCCCATTGTTCTCTTGGTTTATATAGAGACTTACCAGGGTAGACTTTAATATCTAAATCAATACCTGCAGCATTAACTTCTTTTGCAATAATTTGCATCATTTCATCACGGACATCTCCTTTACCTCCAGGAAATTGATGTGATGCTTTTAATTGAGTTGCCCCTAATACTGGGTTCATTATTGTTGATGCAACACAAAAACTAGCACCCATCGCCAACGCTATGCGTTTTGTTGAAAACATACTTAACCTCCAAAAATTTAAGTTTATCGGTTGAATCATTATTAGTTACTATTATTTCAACCTTATTGAATAATATATAACACCAAATAAATACAAGTCAACTAATATTGTATACAAAAATAGATATTCCTTAATACATGAATGTGAATTAGAATATTCTTATGAGCACATTCATTTACTGTGTTAAATATTTCATTTGGAGAGAATCATGACAAAAGGCAGACATGCTGAATTAGTCCACCAACTCGAACGACAGATTATTACAGGCGAACTAAAACCTGGCAGCAGACTAGATGAAATGGCGCTAGCTAAACAATTTAATGTCTCTAGAACACCTGTTAGGGAAGCATTAATGCAATTAAATGCATCAGGCTTAATTCAATTGCGGCCAAGAAGAGGTGCTGTCGTTGCAAAAATTGATTTGAAAGCAATGCTTGAAATGTTCGAAGTTATGTCTGAATTAGAAGGTATGTGCGGAAGACTAGCGGCCAAACGAGCGAGCGACAATGAATTAGAAAAATTAAAAAATGTGCATAGTAAAAGCCAAATAGCCGTTGATACCCATGATCTTGAGTTATATTACGAGCTCAATGTCGAACTGCACGAAACGATTTATTTAGCATGTAGAAATGACTTTCTTGTTCAGCAAACAACAACTCTCAGAAATCGTTTAGCGGCCTATCGTAGAGGCCAACTATTAAGTGGTAACAGAATTAATCAATCTTATGCAGAGCACGGAAAAATTATTGAAGCAATAACCAATCGAGATGAAAAATTAGCTAATGAACTTCTTCGAAGTCATATAATGATGCAAAGTGGTACTTTTAATGACTTTATTGCGACCCTTCCAAAGGATTTACTAGAATAATGATATTCTCAAAAATAATAATTATTTATAAAATAAATAACTGGAGATTTTTTTTGCAGCTTCATAAGGTGTAATTTTCTCTTCAGCGACCGCTTTATTCATTTCCATTTGTAGAGTGTTCATTTTTTCATTATTTTGTATACAATAATCCACCTCTTCATATACAAGTTTTTTCATCCATTGAAGGTTTTGGCTTTTTCGTTTTACAAAAAATTGCTTTTCCACATGAGACTTATCAATACAGTCTTCAACAACCTTCCAAACCCTCTCAATATTATTGTTTTC
>CALKZN010000014.1 GCA_938002995.1 uncultured Arenicellaceae bacterium
CGGAAAAGCGCGCACGGTCATGCCTTGGTGCTGATAATCAAGATGACTTTTCAGTTCTCCGAAATTCCATGCGTCAATATTATTTCGTTCAAACTGACGACGCTCAGGTGCATTGTCTACGCGCAAGCTTTCGCTGACAATTTGAGCATATTCTTGTTTTAAGGCATCTAAATCACGGCTTTGAATGATGTGCTTTTGTCGATTGTTTTTATTTGAACCATGACTGCTGAGCCGATAATTCAATAAATAGTAATCATCCAACGCCTCTAATTGCCAAGCATCATCAGGGATGTCATTGCCGATGATTCGCTTTAATTGAAGGCCCAAAGCAGTGTGCAGTGCAAGTGCTTCTTCTTGATCGCTACCTTGCTGTTTTTGTTGTGCTTTGAGTTGTGGCAACACCCGATCAATAGCATTTGCTGCAGGTGCGAATAATTTACGGTACTGCTTTGGCAATGTTTTAATCAATGCGATACATTTTTCACGCAGCAGGCCCGGCACTAACCAACTACCAACATGTTCTGGAAACGGCGCTAATAGCTCAATAGGCAGAGTGATGGTCACGCCATCATGTATATCTCCAGGGTTGAAGTGATAACTCAATGGTAGTGTTTTTCCTTGGACAGTTAGTGAATTCGGAAACTGTTCATTACTAATAACGTCGTTGGCAGCATTAGCACTATCCTCGTCATCAAGGGCCGGTGATTCTAGTAATGAGTCCAGCTGCGCTTGAGAAAGATTGTTTACAGTGAGTTGCTGTGGACTGAAACATAACACCTTTGCGTCTTGTTTCTCAGCCTGTTTCCGCCATTGCTCAAAACGCACATGATTCACCACATCATCAGGGATAAGTTCATCATATAAATTGAATAACTCACTGTCTGAAATCACTAAATTCCGACGGCGCATTTTGGTTTCAATGGATTCGATGCCTTGCATCAATAGTTGATTATGCTTATAGAACTTCGGAATTTTCGCCGTTGATTTTTCTGAACGATATGTTGGAAAACGCGCATACGACCCTTCGACCAAAGCGCGTTGAATAAACAATTCACGGCACGTTTTTGGATCAATATCACTATAGACCACAGCTATTGAAGCTTGCAGGTTCAATCCATACAAAGACGCCTTTTGCTGTGCTTTCACCACACCTTGTTTTTCATGGTATTCAGGGTTGGCATAGCTATAACGCAGCAAATGCTCGCCAGCTTCATTGATCCATTCTGGTTCAATCTGTGCGCAGGTGAGGGCGAACAAACGCGAAGTCTCCATCAGTTCATTGGCAACAATCCACTTAGCAGATTGTTTTAAGCCTAAGGTGTTTGTCGCTTGTTTGTTTTGGTGATTATGGGAATTGCTGCGTGAACGCTTGGCTAATGCCGAAGTTGGGAAGATAGCGAGTTTACGTCCCCGTGCTGCAGTGTATTCATGTTGCTTTTCATTCGGGTTCTTAGAATCCTCAGGATCGTGAAAAGCAATGTTACCCAATAAACCACAGAGCAATGATTGATGAATCACCGAGTAGTGAGCATCATTTTGTTTTTGACGTTCTTTTAGCTGTTGGCCATTGAAAGGTTTGTCTTTGCCACTTTCATCGTTTGGCAGAAAACTGATTTTTTGCTCAGAGTTGATCTTCCACTTCAATTGTTTAATGTTTTTTGACAACTGTCCAACCATATCGCGCCATTCAAAAATTCGCACAAGCGATAGAAAATTTTTGCTGCAATACTCTTTGAATTGCTTGTTGCTCAGTGCTTTGCGTTGTTGATTGATCGTCTCCCATAAATTCAAGTAAGTCAGAAAATCTGAACGTTTGTCTGCCAAAGCTCCATGTTTTTCTTGTGATGCTTGACGCTTTTCAGCTGGCCATTCGCGTGGATCTTGACTGCTCAAGGCTGCAACAATGATCAGCACTTCATGCAAACAATTACGCCGATTGGCTTCAATCAAGATGCGTGCATATTTTGGATCAACCGGGATATGACACAAGGTTTTGCCAATATTCGATAAGCGCCGATGGGCTTGTCCTTTTGCATTAACAGTTTGGCCTGTTTGCAAAGCCTGCAATTCTTCCAACAACTTAAAGCCATCATTGAGCAAACGATTATCTGGTTTATCGATAAACGGAAACTTCTGAATATCATTAATGCCCAATTGCAACATCTGCAAAATCACCGAGGCCAAATTGCTGCGCAATAACTCTGCTTCGGTGAACGCCGGCCTTTGCAAAAAGTCTTCTTCTGAATACAAACGAATGCAAACACCATTAGCAACACGTCCACAACGACCCATGCGTTGATTCGCACTGGCTTGAGAAATGCGTTCAATCGGCAAGCCTTGAACTTTGGAACGAAAGTTATATCGAGAGATACGCGCAAGCCCAGGATCAATCACATAAGCAATGCCAGGGACGGTGATCGATGTTTCAGCCACATTGGTCGCCAACACTACTTTGCGGCGTTTGGAAGGTTTGAATACCCTTGTTTGTTCTTGCATGCTCAATCGAGCGTATAAGGGCAAAATATCCACGGCAAAGTTATGGTCCTTCAAAGCTTTGGCGGCATCACGAATATCACGCTCGCCTGTACAGAACACCAAGATATCTCCACTAGCCATAAAGTCGCCGCGATTCTCACTGTCAATGATGCGCTCAACCGTGCGGCAAATAGTCAACGGCAAATCAGCATCTTCATCATCAATCAAATCGGGCTGATAAATCGTTTCAACAGGGAAGGTTCTGCCTGATACTTCAATCACTGGCGCATCATCAAAGTGTTTGGAAAATTTATCTAAATCAATCGTCGCTGAGGTGATGATCAGTTTCAGTTCAGGTCGAGTTTTCAACAAACGTTTCAACAAGCCAAGCAGAAAATCGATATTCAAGCTACGTTCATGCGCCTCATCGATGATGATCAGATCGTATTTGTTCAAAAACCGATCACGCTGCAATTCCGCCAACAACACACCATCCGTCATCAATTTCACACGAGTGTTGTCTGATACATCCTCAGTAAACCGAACTTGATAACCGACAATATCACCCAAGCTGGTGTTCATCTCTTGAGCAATACGAGTTGCCACCGTCCGTGCAGCAATTCGGCGCGGTTGGGTATGACCAATAAGACCTTTTGCACCTAAACCTAAAGACAAGCAAATTTTTGGAATCTGTGTAGTTTTCCCTGAACCGGTTTCACCTGCAATTACGACAACCTGATTATCACGAATTAATTCGGCAATATCATCACGCTTCTGATTGATCGGCAAAGCATCACTAAAAGGAATCTCAGGTAATGAGTCTCTACGTGCCTGTACCCATTTTTGCGAAGCATCGATATCAGCAATCAGTTTGGCAAACTTCTCTTCAAAGTGTTCATCTGCACTTTTTCTAGACTGACTATTTTTAAACAACTCCTGTAAACGCTTACCCAAAGCGAATTGCTTTATGCCTTGGCAAGCAAAAATCTGCTGCTGTAAACGTTGTAATTCTGAAGATTGCATGAAGGTTTAAGAGAGTGAATGCTATTGAATAAAATCGACTTAATGGCGCGTATTATATAGGTGACTTATATATGCGACTTAAAAATATACCGACAGACGCCGCCCTAAAGGACTAACTATGTGTCGAATATTATAGATTCTCTTGCAAATAATTGAAAACAAAGCATAAAATATTCAAAGAAAACAAAACCGACACTCTATTGCGCCGATATCAAGTCGGAGCAATAGGGCTATATAACAACAAAAAAGTATGTAAGTGTATGAATAGTAAAGGGAATAGCGGAAGTCGGTTTTGTCAGAAAAAACAGAATAAACCTGCAACAACTTCTCCGGCATCAAGTCGGATAACAAGCTGTTAAGTGTACTATGAAATTTTTTGCCTTATTTCTTATCTGTATTGTTTTGCTTTTTATTTCTGTTGGAATTTTTGATTATTTTAAAGAGAAAACTATTCTAGATTATTGTGATCAAATCAAGCTCGGAACTACCAGTGAAGAAGTTCTTAAAGTAGCTAAAAAAATGAAATTATTTGTAACTTCGAGCACAAAAATAGATGATGATAGTATTTTGGTTTTTAATCAAAGAGCTCCATATTTTAGATACGCGTGTGATTTAGATTTTAAAGAAATGAAAGTTGTTTCTAAATCAACTTTTATGGCAGATTGATGAGTAAGCACTTAACAAGAAAAGTCAGAAATGGACGCGTTAACGCTCGCCTCTGCTTTGGGAGTTAGCCATTAAATTCAAGGAATCATGAGGTTTCAAGGGAAAATCTTAAATTGGAATGATGATAAAGGCTTCGGATTTGTTGAGCCTAGTGGAGGAGGTGAACGCGCTTTTGTTCACATTAAAGCCTTTAAAACTCGCTCTCGCAGGCCTGTCAATGGTGAAGTGATTGTCTATGAATTAGTACGTGAAAATAACAATCGCTTCAAAGCTATAAATATAAAATTTGCTCGAGATGGAAAAGTTTCAAAAAACCGAAGCAAAGCTAAAAGTAGTAACAGCTTTGGCGTGTCCTTCATCTTACTTTTCTGTATTGGACTTTCGGTGTCTACATTTATTTTGGGGATGCCAGTAATTGTCGCGGGCTTATATGTTGTAATGAGTTTCATAGCTTATGTGGCTTACGCAATTGATAAATCTGCAGCTAAAAGTGGGCGTTGGAGAACGAAAGAAAGTACTCTACATTTGCTTTCGATAATTGGTGGTTGGCCTGGTGCTTATTTAGCTCAAAATAAACTTCGTCACAAGTCGAGTAAAAGCGAGTTTAAAAGTATTTATTGGGTAACTGTATTTATTAACTTAGGTGGTTTGTTTTGGCTTCATACCGAAAAAGGTGCAAATTTTCTCAATCAGGCGGTTGTTCCTTTGCTGAATGGCTAATAAGTCTAATTGAATATGAGAGAATGACTTTCATCAATATTCTTTTATAGCGCAAATTTCTAGCGTTTTAGGAGGTAGGTAGGATCGACTAATGTTGAGTTAGAAAGTTCAGCAATGTTTGAGGAAGTCTAGGAGATAACAATATGCCAGCAAAAGCAGCGATATATATTCAGAAGAATAAAATTAATCTTTTTGATGTGTTTGATGATGTGAAAACGGGTACATGTCCTGTAGAAAAAACAAGTTGCTATGAGGTGACACTTGGAGAGGATGTTGTTCGATTTAATATTATGCCGCCTTCAAAAGTGCCAAAGCATATTCAAGGGTTTCAAATTTATATTAAATCTTTGGATCAAGATCAAAAAAGAAAAGACAACACAAGCTCTGTTATCAGTTTTACACAAATAGTCTTAGGTCTTTCTACAGAAAGGGAGTTTGAAGAGAATCATGCAATTTGGCAAAGCTTGTTTAAAATAGCGGATAAATACGCAGGCGTAGTGTTTGTTAATGGCAGTGTTGTATTGTCAAATGGCGCGGTTTTATTGGGCCCGCCATCAAGTACAAACACATGAATACCTTAGCTGGACGTTTTATACTTCTATATTAATGAAATCTGATACAAGACAACTCACTGAGATAATCGATGGCGAAGAAGGTGATTATTCTTT
>CALKZN010000015.1 GCA_938002995.1 uncultured Arenicellaceae bacterium
ACGCCCTCTTGTGAGCGGGTGGAGATTTTTTTTATACCATCAAGGTCAAAAATGGCTTCTTCTATCCGAATAGAAATTCCTTGCTCTACCGAGGACGGTGTAGCCCCACGCAATGACGTAGTTATATTGACTCTATCTTCTTGAAATTCAGGGAGGAACTCTAAGGGGATGCGGTTGCTCAATAATGTGATGAGGCCACCAAAAAATAGAGTAGCCATTAATAAATTTGCAGCAACTGGATTGTGTATGAACCAACGTATCATAAGAAAGTCTCGTTAGTACTATTGCTTGTTACTATCGTTAGTAGTAGAAGGTTTGCCAGTTTTCGCTTGTTCCTGTTCACCGATCAGTTTTGCTCTTGAACCACTAACAGCACCGCCGAGACTAGTAGTGACAACCAAGCTGTCAGATGACAGATTGTTGACGATAGTGAAGTTGTCATCTTGCCAGACAATACTGATATCTTGGCGACGAAGTACACCGTCATCAAAAATAAACACATAACTGCCTTCTCTAACTGCACTGTTTGGTATGACGTTAGCTTCGTTGATAATTCGTCCGGCAATTGAGGCATTGAGGTATTGACCAATTTTTAGCTCTAAACCATTATCGCTAACCATATTGTCCACTTCGGCAATAACATTGAGCTGTCGAGTGGTGGTATTGAAGGCCCTGTCAGCGCGCACGATAGTGGCTTGCCATTGATGTTTGGTGCCAGCCAGTTCAGCATGAAGAACGACCTTAGGATTGTTAGAAAAGTCTAATTGAGCATATTCTTCTTGGTTAACGGGAAGTTCGATTTCCAAACCTTGATTTGAAATAATGTTGCCCAAGAGTGTGCCAACAGAGACAAATTGACCGAGGCCAACGTTTTTATTAATGACGCTGCCATCATAGGGGGCACGAATTTTAGTGCGAGACAAATCAAGTTGAGCTTTGTTATATGACGCTTTTGCAGCATTGAATTGTGCGGTTGCGGCATCAAGCTGTGGTTTGCGAAGAACGCGTGCATTGGGCTCACCTGAATAACCGAGTCGCTGCCAATCTTTTTTTGCTTGTGTAGCATTCGCTTGTTCTGTTTCTAAGTTAGCTTGAGCTTGAGATAAACTAGCTTGCGCACTGCTGGCTGCGGCAACATAGTTGCGTAGATCAATAGTGAGTAGTAAATCGCCTTTTTTGAAATCAGCGCCATTTGCAAAGTTATCAGAAAGTGCTGTTATTTCACCTGATACTTGGGCGATTAATGCACTATTAGTTTTTGCTGTAACACTTCCATTGCTGGCGACATAGACGGTGTAATTCTTAGTGCTAACTTGTTCTGCATTGACTGAAACGATGCTTTGTTTAGGTCCTGATTTTTTTGCTTCAGGTTTATTTTCATTTAAATACCATACAGCGAAAGCAGCGATAGCGATGATCACTAATAATACAATGGCCGTTTTTATAAGCGACAAGCCATCATATTCAACTTGCTGGGAATTTTTTTGTGTTGTGTCAGGTGAATTGTTTTGCATAGATACAGTGAATGATTGTTAGATCATTTCGTTAAAGAAGTTTGTTTAGTTTTTGCGGAATAGGCGCCTGATTTTGACTTGCTGGTGAAGTCACCACCCAAAGCAAGGTTTAATGCTATTCGATTTTGTAATATGGCATTTCTCAGATTAACAACTTCAACTTGGGCGCTGAACCATCTGCGTCTAGCCTCTAAGACGGTTTCATAAGATGAAATCCCTGTTGTATATTGCTCGAGTGCTAATTCATAGCCAGATTCAGATAAGCTTGCAGCTTGATCTAGAAAAGCGAGTCTGTCTTTTAGGGAGATTTCTGATGAGAGTGCATTTTCCACTTCATTGAAGCTTCGTAGTAAGGTTGCTAGATATAATTTGAAGCTAGCATCTTGTGAAAATTTTGCTGCTTCAGCTTGTGCTTTTAATTGCCCACCACGAAAAATTGGAACGGTGATGCTATTTAATAAGTTTAGTAATAAGCTTTGCTCATCTAATGTGCTCAACGATTGGCTTGTTACGCCATAAGATGCTGTCAATGAAAAGGAAGGATATCGAGCTCTTTGAGCGGCGGCTGCATCATAGGCTGACGATTGCCATTCGTATAAATCCGCTAACACATCAGGTCTGCGCATGATTAACTCAGCAGGCAATCCTGCTGGAACTGATTTTAAGATAGTTGGTAGTTTCGCATCAAAAGAAATGTCTAAATTAGGGTATTCCCCAAGCAGTACTCGAAACTCTCTGATGGCGTTTTGAAGAGTGTTTTTTAAATCAATGATATTTGCCTGTTGGCTTGCATAATCAGTACGGTTTAAATAGACATTTAGAGCGGATTGAGAACCGTTCAAGTATTGTTCTTCAACAATTTCGAGTGACTCTTTGATTGTAGTAAGACGCTTTTCAGCAATATCAATGCGAAGCTTGAGGCTGTTAAGGTTGAACCATGCTCGAGTGACTGATGCGACTAGTGATAGCCGAGCTGCTTGAAAATCTGCAGCTGTAGCTTGTGAGTTTTTAACGCTAGCTTTTCTTTGCGCGCTTAGTCTTTGCCAAATATCGATTTCCCAAGATACATTGAAATTTCCTGTGTAACTTGAGCCGCTGGTGACATTACTTGTGTCCGTCACAGGGTTGCTGTTGTTTGCAGAACTGTTATTAACCGAATTAGCCTGTTGGCTTTCTATTTTGTTTCGGCGTAGAACAAAATCTAAGGATGGGAATAGTCTTGCTGCGTTTATGCGGGCGTTTTTCAATTGTGCGGCCAGTTGCGCTTCGCTAGCTTGTAGGTTGAAGTTGTTTTTTAAAGCTATATCAACATAGTGTTTCAAGCGTGGATCGTTGAGCTCTTGTAGCCAATCATCATTAGCGAAGGCCAGTCTTTTTACCTGAGACTGCCAGCTGACATCCTGTATTTTTAAGGCATCAATTGCGATATCAGGCGATGTGTTTTTCTCAACACTTTGACATGCGCTCAGAGCGAAAACAAGGCAGACAATGCTGAGTATTTTTCGATTCATGAATAGTAATGCTATGGTTTTTAAGATAATTATATTAGACAATATATTTTGACTGTTTTTTGTCCTTAATTTGTGTCAATTTGTATCAAAATTTCTATTTTTCAAACTAATCAGTTTTCGTGGGATAATCTCCCATGTATAGATATTTGGCTTGTGTAAAGAATAACAACTTTTGAACATAAGTTAACATTGATTGATTTTAACAGTACATTAATTTAATTAACGTGAATGCACAATAGTAGGCTATTAACATGACGCAATCATCACAACTGACCGCTAAAATTTTAATTGAGGCATTGCCTTATATTAAACAATTTCATGGTAAAACGATTGTCATCAAATATGGCGGTAATGCCATGATTGATGATGAGCTTAAAAGTAGTTTTGCCCGTGATGTTGTTTTATTGAAGCTCGTCGGTTTGAATCCTGTTGTTGTTCATGGAGGTGGCCCACAAATTAGCTCTACATTGGAAAAATTAGGCATTGAATCTAGCTTTGTTGATGGCTTGCGAGTGACTAGTCAAGAAACGGTCAATGTGGTCGAGATGGTGTTGGGTGGTTCGGTGAATAAGGAAATTGTCAGCTTGATTAATTCACATGGCGGCAAGGCGGTTGGTTTAACGGGTAAGGATGGTAATTTAATTCGCGCCAGTAAGATTGATGCCAAAGAAGATATTGGCTTTGTAGGCAAGGTAGATAAGATAAATCCAGCCTTAGTAAGGCATTTGGAACAAGATAATTTTATTCCGGTTATTGCTCCAATTGGTGTGGGCGATGACGGCGAGACCTATAATATCAATGCCGATTCAGTGGCGGGTGCTATTGCTGCTGAGCTACAAGCTGAGAAGCTTATATTGATGACCAATACACCTGGAGTGTTAGATAAAGATAAGCAATTATTGACTGGACTGGATGGCAAGCAAGTAGCTGGCTTGATTGAGGATGGCACAATTGTTGGCGGTATGATGCCAAAAGTCGAATGTGGGTTAACTGCGATTAGGCATGGCGTTAAAACGGCGCACATCATTGATGGCCGAGTAGACCATGCTTTATTGTTGGAAGTGATGACTGATTCTGGTGTGGGTACTTTAATTCGAAATTAAGCTCGATTTTTTGCTGCATTAGTAGCGTAATCAACTATATCCATCATGGATTGTTGGACCTGTCCTTTTAGTGAATCAATGTCTGTATTCAATTGCTCGCGGTCGATATTTATGGCGTCGCCATAATAAAGATGAATTGTTGAGAACGGTTTGGGCAGTTTAAGCTTATCCCAGCTATTAAATTCCCATTGGCGAGAGCATTCCGCATGAAAGGGAATAATAGGTGTTTTAGCTAGAGCGGCAAGGAATAATACACCTTCTTGTAATTCATATTTTGGTCCTCTGGGGCCATCTGGTGTAATGGCAACGGGATTATTATTGCGTAGAGCCTTGAGCGCTTGGCGAGTCGCTTTTGCTGAATTTTTAGATGTCGAGCCTCGAACGGTAGTGTTGCCAAATAAATGAACGCTTCGAGAAATGATTTCACCATCTCCGCTTTCGCTGACCATGACCGTTACATTTTGATTTTTTAATGCCCAAGGACTGATTAATACATTATTGTGCCAAATGCTATAAATCCAAGAGTTGCCCTGAGATTTGATACTATTAATATTGTTTATACCATGAATTTTGACACGGCAAGTTGCTGTGATGGCAAGCATTGCACACTTATAAATATAAGGAGCAATTTTGTGTAGCAGCTTGGTTTTTCGTTTTTGGCTCATTAAGCGTGACTAGTGATGAGCAGTAGTTAGTTTTTTTCTTTTAATGCAGTTTTAAGCTCAGCGATAGTTTTTTCAAGAGCTATTATCTTTTTTTCTAAACGTTTGCCAGTAGATAAGTTTTTTACATACTCTTTCATGGGCTTTGCAGGAGTTCCGCCCCACATACCTTTTTCTGTGATATCTGCAATGACGCCAGCTCGATGTATGAGAGTTACGTCGTCGGTAATATTCAAATGATCCAAGATAGCTGTTTGCCCAGAAGCTATGACACGGTTTCCAATAGTAGTTGAACCAGCAATCCCGCTTTGTGCAACGAGAATGCAGTCTTCGCCAAGGACTACATTGTGTGCAATATGGCAAAGAGAGTCGAGTTTACTGCCACGTTTGATAGTTGTTGCTCCATAAGTGCCACGGTCGATATTGCAGTTCGATCCAATTTGGACATCATCTTGAATTTCAACATAGCCAGTATGCGGTACACGATGAAGATGCTTATTATGGTCTGGCGCGAAGCCAAAGCCTTCATTGCCGATGACAGTGCCAGAGTGAATAATAACCCCATTGCCAATTTGGCTGCTATAACCAATATTGACTTGGCTATGGATGGTGCAGTTTTTACCAATGACAGTGTCATGTTCAATCGAACTATTGCTACGCACAATGGTGTTTTCACCCAAAATAACATTAGCTCCAATGACGGTGTTTGGTCCAATTCGACAGCTTTCATGAATGTTTGCCGTTGAATGAATAACGGCACTCGAGTGGATTTTATCCCATTCACCGTCGATTTTATTGTAGTCATTGATCATTTGCTTGATCAAAGCATGTGCTAAACGAGGATTTTTTGTACTAAGAGAGGGGGTATCAGTTGGAACTTTGTCCAAAAGAGCTGCCTGAGTAATGATTAAGCTAGGTTTATGTTCGCTTAGTAGTAAATGATTGAGTGAGGTTTCATTATAACAAATGACCAAATCTCCAGAGCTAAAATTTTCAGGCGCTGCTATGCTTGAACACTCAATGTCGGTACTCAATTTTCCGCTTAATAGATCGGGAAACTCTTTTAATAATTGTGACGCCTTAATCATATTTTTATTGTTTTAATTATTAATGGTAATTCTGTCTCTATTAGTTATAAATTTATAACAATAGCCACGAGGCAAGGCCGAGTACAGAAAAATAACCGACTACGTCTGTTATTGTTGTTAAAGCGACGCCACCGGCTAATGCTGGATCAATATCTAATTTCTCAAACATTATAGGTAAGAGTACGCCTGATAAAGCGCTGACAACAAGGTTGATAACCATTGCAAGAGCAATGATTAAGCCAAGTCCAAAGTCATTAAACCATATAGCGGCAATGCCACCCATGATGACCGCCCAGATGATGCCATTGAGCCCTCCTACAGAAGCCTCTTTTTTGACTAATAGCCATATATTACCTTTTTGAATAGTGCCATTACCAAGGCCTCGAATAACAAGGGTGAGGGTTTGAATACCGGCATTGCCACCCATGCTCGCGATAATCGGCATCAAAACTGCAAGTGCTACTAATTGTTTGATACTGCCTTCAAATTGACTAATGACCAAAGAGCCGATTAATGCAGTGATCAAATTAACACCCAACCATAGAGCGCGATTTTTTGCGCTTTTAGGCACGGGAGCGAAAATATCTTCTTCTTGACGTAAGCCAGCTCGAGCGAGTGCTTCTTGCTCGGCATCTTCAATGATAACGTCGACCACATCGTCAATAGTGATACGACCAACCAGTTTGTTATTTTCATCGACAACAGGGGCTGAGATTAGGTTGTAGTCAGTGAAATTTTTAGCCACCATGTCATCTTCATCTAGGACGTTGAAAATGATTGGATCATCTATTGTATGTTGAGAAACATTTTGATCAGGTTTTGAAGTGATCAATGCATTGATTGGCATGATGCCAGATAGCTCGCTATTTTTGTTGACTAGAAAGATAGTGTCGAAGTTGCTAGGCAAGTCATCTTTTAAGCGTAAAAAACGCAAAGCAACATCAATAGATATGTCATCACGAACAACGACCGCATCGGTATTCATCAAGCCGCCGGCACTGTCTTCAGGATAGGCGAGTACTTCTCCTAGTGAACGTCTGGTTTCTCTGTCAATCGCCAGCAAGACATCGGCGATAATATGTTCAGGTAATTCAGGAATGATATCGGCGATATCATCAATATCTAGGTAAGTAATTGATTCTACTAGGCGGGTTTTTTCAACGTCTTCAATGATTTGTTCAAGTACGCCTTCATTGAGTTCCTTGAGAACTTCACCTGCTTGGGTGATATCAACGTTATTCCATATCTCAATACGCTTACTAAATTCACTACTTTCAATTAAATCGGCAACAACTGCAGGGTGACAGTCTTCTAAGAAGGCCACCAACTCATCAATGTCACCTTCTTCTTGGACATTTAATAGTTGTTTTAATTGATCTGCGTTATTTGCTTGCATGTCCTTATTTTAAACTAAATTCAGATTTAACGGGTGTTTTACAAGATGCTTAAATCAATGGTTTAGAGTATGTTTTGATATATATGAATTTCAGCTTTTTAGAGAATTAAATATTAAGCTCGCGGTGTCTGATTTGTGTTCGAATGGATTGGTTTTTTCTGAAATATTCAGCGAGTTGAGAGCTTATATATACAGACCGGTGTTTGCCTCCGGTGCAACCAATGCCTACATTTAAGTAACTACGATTTTCAGCTTGAAATTCAGGCAACCATTTTTCAATAAATGTTTGAATATCAAGTTGCATATTTTGAACAGTGCTTTGGCCGCTTAAAAAGTCGCGAACAGGTTGCTCCAAACCAGTTTTTTCTCTTAAATTTTCATTCCAATATGGATTAGGCAAGCAACGAACATCAAAAATGAAATCAACTTCGTTAGGCGAGCCATATTTAAAACCAAATGATTGAAATAATACGGTAATGGGCGCGCTATCAGAGGTGGCTGCATAATCTCTCATGAGCGATCTAAGCTGATGAGGCGTTTGATTAGTCGTCGTGATTTCTACATCAGCACGTTCTTGTAAGGTGCTAAGCATGGATCGGTCAAGGCGAATGGCTTCTAGTAAAGAGGTGGTTTTGCTAGTAAGTGGATGTTTTCGCCTTGTTTCACTATAGCGTTTGATTAATGTTTTATCGTCAGCGTCTAAAAATATAATTTGATTGGCGATACTTTGATTTAATACATCAAGCTGTTTTGAGACGCCATTTAAGAATTCTTTATTCCTCGAATCAATGCTGACTGCAATTTTTAATGCAGAGGAAGAATATTGATTGAGTTTATGTGCTTCAATAAGTTTCTCGGCAGTTTCACCTAGTAAGATTGCAGGCAGGTTGTCTATACAATAGTAGCCCAGATCTTCTAAAGCGTTTAGTGCCACCGATTTTCCAGACCCTGACATGCCGCTAATAACAATGAAATGATTTTTTTGCATGTTGTGTCGCTTATGATGATCAAAGTAGTCAATGGTTAAATAGTTAGAATTTACTGCCTATCTATGCCGTGTGCATAAAAAAGCCAAAGCTGGCTATTTGATACTTACTTGTAGTTGAAGTATCTATACTGTTAATTAAAACAGATTTTTAGTCTAGGTGCTTTGGCTTTTAAAAACTCTATATTACTCAGTTAATTATGTAGATATTAATTACGCTGAGCGGGGGACTTCTTTTTTGTGATGGTCGGAGAGTTTTTCTTTATGTTTAATCACTTGCGCATCCAGTTTTTGTGCAAGCATATCAATTGAGTTGTACATGTTTTCTGATTCAGCATTGGCATGAATCGAAATGCCTTTGGCATTTATTACCGCTTCGGCCTGTTGGCGGATTTTTTCGACGTTTAAAACAACATCAATGCTTTTGATGTGATCGAAGTGACGTTCGATTTTTGAGAGTTTATCATTCACATGGACTTTTAAAGAATCTGTTAAGTCAAGTTGATGGCCTGTGATATTAATTTGCATAGTGACCTCTTTTTATTTTGGTTAAAAGGAATAGGGTTATTTTTTAGTACCTCACACTAATGATTTTCGTTTGCTAGAAGAGGGAATATTCATTCCTTCACGATATTTGGCTACGGTTCTACGCGCAACCTTAAAACCTTTTTCTTCTAATATAGCAGTAATTTTGCTATCGCTGATAGGCTTGCTTTTTTCTTCTTCACTGATCATTTTTTTGATGGTTGATCGAATGACCGTTGCACTGACACCTTCACCGTCATCTGAGCCTAGGCTGGTAGAAAAAAAGTATTTTAGTTCGAAAACGCCTAATGGCGTTTGCATATATTTGTTTGCAGTGGCTCGTGAAATGGTTGATTCATGCAGTTCTAATTCTTCAGCAATTTGCTGCAAAACCATTGGTTTGAGAGCGACTTCGCCTTTCTTGAAAAACTCTTGTTGGTTGCGAACAATGGCTGTTGCAACGCGTTTTAAAGTGTCATAACGATTGTTGAGACTTTTAATGAACCACTTGGCTTCCTGTGTGGACTCAGAAATATATTTGCTGGCCTCTCCGGTTAAATCTTCCTTTGGTATCGAAATGTATGAATCGTTCAATTTAACGTGTTTTTTTATGTTTGGGTTAATTTGGACTACCCAATGATTATTCACCTCTTTGATAATAATGTCAGGGATTATGTATAGGTTTTCATTTTCGTCTACAGTGCTTTCGATATGAGGATTGATGTTTTGAATGTATTGAATTGCACTAATAAGCTGTTCTTGATCAACGTCGAGAATGTTCTTGAGTGCAGTAATATTCCGAGTGGCTAATAACTCTAAATGTTCCTCTGCAATACATCTTGTTAAGTAATGAGAAACATCGTGTTTGACGCTAGGGTCTTTGTTTTCCATGCTTTGGAGAATAATTAATAGACGTCCTTGCAGTGTTCGAGCTGCAATACCTATTGGTTCAAATGTTTGAATCAATTTGACAATAGCCGCGATCTCATCCTCTTCGAATTCCATTTCCGCAGGTAACATATCAACAATATTTTGATCGCTTAATTGCAAATAACCTGCATCATCAATGGAGTAAGCAATCGCTTCTGCAATTAGCTTATCTCTTGTTGAGAGTCTAGACATTTGAATTTGCCACATCAATTTATCAGTTAGCGATTCATATTTAGACGACGTGGCGTAAATATCCGGCGCATCGCTACCGGCAGAGTGAGTGGATGTCTGCCTTATATCAAAAGTGTCTTGCCACTCTTGCTCCTTTACTTGTAGATCAGCATCTTCTTGAGCTTGTTGTTCTTGTTCTGGTTTGGATACTTCAACATCGCTAGGCACTTCCTCTTCTAATAAAGGATTAGTGTCTAACATTTCCTGAACCTCAGTGTTTAACTCAATGGCTGAGAGTTGTAATAAGCGAATTGATTGTTGTAACTGAGGAGTTAACTTTAAACCTTGACTGAGCTTTATGTTGAGGGATTGCTTCATCGGCGTCAGAGCGGAATGGTCCCTTTACAGTTTAAAGTTGGAGCCTAGGTAAACGTCACGAACTCCTGGGTGGGCGAGAATTTGATCGGCTGTCCCCGATGTAAATACTTCGCCACTTGTAAGGATATAAGTACGGTCACAAATATTTAGTGTTTCGCGAATATTGTGATCGGTAATGATAATTCCAATGCCACTGTTACGTAGGTAATCAATGATTTGTTGGATGTCACCAACAGAGATTGGATCGATTCCTGCGAAAGGTTCATCGAGAAGTATAAACTGGGGCTTTAAAGCGAGTGCTCGGGCGATTTCTACGCGTCGTCTTTCACCACCAGATAGTGAAATACCTAGCGTGTCACGCTTGTGACTAATGTTAAACTCTTCTAGTAATTGTTCTACCCTGTGTCTCCGCTCTGTTTTTGTGATGCTTTTTCGTGTTTCCAGCACCGCCATGATATTTTCTTCGACCGTTAGACGCCTGAAAATAGAGGCTTCTTGCGGCAAGTAACCTAGTCCTAGTCTTGCGCGTTCATGCATTGGAAGATGATTTATTTCTTCGCCATCAAGTGTGATGTGGCCACCATCACTTCGGACTAGGCCAACAATCATATAAAAGCTAGTGGTTTTCCCTGCGCCATTGGGGCCCAGTAGTCCAACTACTTCACCACTTTCTACGCTAATATTGACGCGATTTACAACTGTTTGACCTTTATACTTTTTGACAAGATCATGCGTTTCTAAAATGCTCATACAAATTTTATAGTGATTACTGGCTGTTAATTATTGAAAGTAAAATGCTATTTTGATTTTGGTTTGATGATTAAGCGAGAACGGCCTGATGATTCACGACCCGATTTTCCTGAACTAGATTGTCCAGGCAGAACTAACTCTTCAGGCTTGTCATCTGTTTTTGGTGGTAAGCCTGTACTAGGAGTAGGAGCAGTTTGAACTTCCTCAACGGGTGCTTTGCCATCACTTTTATTGTTAGCCTTAGGTGCAGGCGCTGGTTTTTTCTCAGTAAAGAAGGGGTCATCCTTAGTTTTTGGTTTATTTTTACTCGGTTTCTTCTTGTTGTTTTGTGATATGCCCGTATCACCTTTTACTTTTAATTTGTCATCTTTCATGTTGTAGATGATCACGTTACCCTCAATTGTGTCAAAACCTTGCTTCAAAGAAGCTTTTTTCTTGAGTGTTAAGGTGTTGTTTTGTTGATTCATAACGATAGTTAAACCGCGACCTTCGACATCATCCTTTTTACCGTCTGGGCGTTGTTTGAAAGCGGCAGGTTTACCATAAGCAATAGCTTTTATGAGCTTGCCATCTTTGAAGGTTGCATCAACTCGATCACCTTTGACTCTCAATGTGCCTTGAATAAATCGAACATTACCAATGAATGTTCTGCGGCCTGTTTCGAAATCAATATCCACTTCATCAGAAGAAATATCTGCAGGTTGATCTCTGTCAGTACTTAATGCGGAACTGTTAGAAAAAAAAGCGATTGAGCAAATAAACAGAACAATGTGTAGTGGTCGTTTCATCATTTTTTAAACGTTTTATTTGAAGGTTTAGATGGTGTTTTAACTATAACTTCGTCCTTTAGAGTGGAAATAAAGTAACTCCTATGCAAGGCGAATTAGTTCGACAAGCAATAACTATACCATAGGCTTATTCGACTGGGTCAGTACAGAATGTGAATTTTTGTATTGAATTGTTTCTTCTATGCTAAAACGCCATAGCTTAGGCGCTTAGAGCTTTTGAGATAAAAGTTTTTTCGTTATTTTAGTGCACGTTGCGCGCGTTTATTTAACTTGAATTTCATTTTATTTGCCCGAGATGTACCGCTAGGTTTTCCAAATCCCGCTTCTTGAATGATTTTGACATCGCCTTCTAGAAGCAAGTCTTCACCATTGCCAGAGAGCCAGCCTGATTTAGCATAAGTATGGCGTGGTCCAGTGTCATCGTTGTATTCAATTAAGTGAGGGTTGTCTAATAATGCCGAACCATCATCTGGAAAATGAGCCATACGTTTGGCTTGCAAAACATAGGAGCGTTGCCCTAACTCATTCATGCCAGTGGTGGTGAAATTTTCGATGTAATAATCTGGGTCATGGCGGTTCAAGTAATCTATCGTCGCCGGATCTTCATTGCGGACTTCAGTTTGCAACCAAATGCTCAATAAGCCCACTAAGCCAAGAATGGCAATATAAAAAAAGTTTTCAAACTGTTTCATGAGTGGCTTAAATGATTGTCAGTATTCAATTGAGCTTTAATTGTTTTGGTATTATTTTTTTGCATAGCCTTGTTAGAGACCTTTTGCATATAAAAGAATGTCACATATTGCTCTGGCGGCACCAGAACCTCCTGTCATAGGCGTGACCCAGTCTGCAATTTGCTTGACACTATAGTGACCATTGTCGACGCTAAAAGATAAGCCGCACTTTTGCATCACAGGGATATCTATTACATCATCACCTGTAAAGCAGGTGTGTTTGGAAGCGATATTACACTGCTCTAATAGCTGTTCAAAAGCCTGTAATTTATTCGAAACGCCAGTCAGTTGATGCTGGATATTGAGTGCGTTCAAACGATTCGTTAATGCATTTGATTGTTTGGCGCTGATGATGCCAACTTGAATGCCATTTTCTTGCAGCATTTTCAAGCCATGTCCATCTAAGACATTAAATCGTTTTAGTGTTTCACCATCAGCGTTATAATAGAGAGAGCCATCAGTCAATACACCATCAACATCAAAAAGGGCTAGCTGAATATCTTTGGCTTTTGCCAGCAGGTCTGCGCTTAATTGATAAGGTAGATTGATCATGGAATATCGTATTTCTATTGTCGTGTTTTTATGACGCTTTTTTATGTTTGATAGTGTTTTTTTACATCACGCCAGCGCGTAATAGATCTTGTACATTTAATGCGCCAATAGCTTGATTGTCTTGCTTAGTTACAATGACACTATTGATAGCTTTTTCTTGCATCACAGAAACCAATTCTGCAGCTAACATCGATGGGCTTGCTGTATAAGGGTTTTTAGTCATGATGTCTTTCATCAGTGTTTTATGAGTGTCGACAGTGTTGGTCAATGTTCGACGTAAGTCTCCGTCAGTAAAAATTCCTAGGAGTTCCCCGTGTTGATTGACTATGCCAGTCATCCCTAATGCCTTGAGGCTCATTTCTTCTAAGGCTTGGTCTAATGAGGCGTTTTCATCAACTAATGGGATTTTACTGTCTTTATGCATGACATCTTCTACATAAAGTAATAGTCGTTTGCCTAATGCGCCACCAGGGTGGGAGCGAGCAAAATCATTTTCATTAAATTCTCGATTTTCAAGAACTGCCATTGCTAAAGCATCGCCGAGAGCTAGTGCTGCTGTTGTGCTTGTGGTTGGAGCAAGGTTGAGCGGACACGCTTCCTTGCTCACAGCGCTATTAAGTACAGCATCGGAGTGTTGTGCAATTGATGATGAAGGTTTACCGCATAGGCTGATTAATCCAACACCCATACGCTTGATAATGGGTAATATTGTCAAGATTTCAGGCGTTTCGCCAGAATTTGAAATGGCTAGAACAATGTCTTTCGCAGTGATCATTCCTAAATCGCCATGACTGGCTTCACTAGGATGTACAAAAAATGCGGGTGTTCCCGTGCTGGCAAAAGTGGCCGCAATTTTATTGCCTATATGGCCTGATTTTCCAATGCCGACAACAATGAGACGGCCAGTACAATCTAAAATTAATTCGCAAGCATTGTTAAAGTCTTCATCTAATTGCGCCTTTAATGATTTGATAGCATCTGCTTCAAGATCAAGTACGAGTTTGGCAGTAGTGAGAAAAGGCTTGCTGGGCATGTTCAGTGTCGTCGCTTGTTGGTATTTTAAATTAACTGACAGTTTGTAAGGCATTGTATATCAAAAGGCCTAAATAACTGAAATAGGCCAAAAGCAGTAGTGTGCCAGATAGTTTGCTGAGTTTTCCGCGAAAAAAGGCTAGTGCGGTGAGTAATACCATAATGATGAATAGAGCAATAAAGTCTCGTTGAATTACTTCAGGACCTACTTCAGTATTGCTGAGTATGCCGACAATTCCTAATACCCCAAGTGTATTAAATGCATTTGACCCTAAGATGTTGCCGATGATTAAGCCAGTTTGTTTTTGTTTGGCTGCGGCAATGGATGCGGCTAATTCTGGCATGCTGGTGCCGATAGCAACAACGGTTAAACCAATCATTAAATCACTGATGCCGAGTGCTTTGGAAATTCCTATCGCTCCAACGAGTAAGATTTTTGATGATACAAGCAATATGACAAGGCTAATAAAAGTCCATAAGCTAGATTTTTTTAAAGAAACATCAGGCTCGCTTTCAAGGTCAAATTCATCTTCACCCTGAATATCTTCCTGATTTGATGATTTATTCTTTTTATCGCTATATGCTGACCAAATTAAAAATAATACTAAACTGCTCGCTAAAATGATGCCATCTAAGGTGCTGATCTTCTGATCTAATAGCAATCCAGCAGTTAATGCGGTGATTAGAAATAAAACTGTTAAATCAACTTTTAATACCTTGGTAGATATTATTAACGGACTAAAGCATGCAGCGAAGCCTAACACTAAGCCAATATTGGCAATGTTGGACCCTAACGCATTACCAACAGCCAAACCGCCAACATTATCTAATGCGGCTAGTGCCGAGACCAGCATTTCTGGGGCAGAGGTGCCAAAACCAATAATAACAATGCCAATTAGAAACGGCGAAACATTAAGGTGTTTGGCGAGCGAAACGGCGTATAAAACAAGTTTGTCAGCACTCCATGCAAGTAGCACGAGGCCGGCTACAATATAAAATATGTCTAAAGCCATTGAATTCTGATTGACGGTGAGTGAATTTTAAAATGTTGATTTGTTAACACAAGTGATTTTATATGAACGTGAGTGAAACTGTTTGTTATTATACGGTTATTATTATCAGTAATTTTTTAGTTTTATTAAAGAAAGATTTTGCTTTGAGTCTACAGCGTGGTGCTGGTTTGATTTGTGGCAAGGAAATATCAAAGAGTCTCAGTGTCAGAAATTCAAAAAACCTCAAGCAATCAAGATAACACCGATTTAGACAAGCCTGAATTAGATAACGCCGGAAAAGCATCAAAAAATATTGTTGCTATAAAGGATGTGTCATTCGGTTATGGTCCAAGATTAGTGCATAGCGGATTAAATATTGATATTGAACGTGGTTCAATTACAACAATCATGGGGCCTAGTGGTTGTGGTAAGTCGACAGTGCTTGGCTTTATTGGTGGTCGAATTAGTCCTCAAAAAGGCCAGGTGATAGTCGATTCGAAAGATATTGCTAGCTTGAATAACACGGCTTTGTACGAGTTGCGTAAAAGCATGGGGATGATGTTTCAACATAATGCTCTGTTGACGGATATTACGGTATTTGAAAATGTGGCATTTCCTTTGCGTGAGCATACGAATAAAACAGAACAAGAAATTGCTGATATGGTTTTGGATAAGCTTGAACATGTGGGGCTGCGTGAAGCCGCAGATTTGTACCCTGAAGAATGTTCTGGTGGTATGCAACGACGAGTTGCCTTGGCAAGAGCTATTGTTATGGAGCCTGCAATAGTTATGTATGATGAACCTTTTACTGGGCTTGACCCCATTTCAAAAGGCATCATCACGCAATTGATTGCTGAGATGAATGAAAGACTAAATATTACCTCGATTGTGGTTACTCACGATGTTCCAGAAGCATGCGAAGTTTCTGATCAAATTATCGTGTTGGCGGGTGGTAAAGCCTTAGGTAAAGGTAGTCCTGAAGAGCTTATGTCCTCAGATGATCCAGCAATAAAACAGTTTATGACAGGGGCCCCTGATGGTCCTGTAGCGTATCATTATCGCTCACAATCTAACGAGTCTGAAGGAGGCCATTGATGAAATTTTTGGTTACTCCAATACAAAAATTGGGAGCTACTGTCATTGATTTGGTTTATTCATTAGGCAGTATCGGATTGTTCTTTTATCGGATATTAAGTGCTTTAATGACGCCAATTTTACGGCCTGCGTTATTGTTCACTCAGCTGTATATGATCGGTGTAAAGACACTGATTATTATTTTAGTCTCAGGCTTGTTTGTCGGTATGGTTCTGGGCTTGCAGTTTTATACCAATTTGGTTGATTTTGGTGCAGAGTCTCAACTAGGTCTTTTAGTTGCTTTAACATTGGTCCGGGAACTAGGACCAGTATTAACTGCGCTATTGTTTGCAGGCCGAGCTTGTTCGGCATTAACGGCTGAGATTGGTCTGATGCGAGCAACAGAACAGCTTGATGCGATGGAAATGATGGCTGTTGATCCAATTAAACGAGTGATAGCCCCACGTTATTTAGCAGGTTTTATATCAATGCCTTTATTGGCGGCTATTTTCACCTTAATGGGAATTTATGGCGGTCACCTTGTCGGTGTTTCTGTTTTGGGTGGTGATTCAGGTATTTATTGGTCGGCAATGCAAAACGGCGTTGATTTTTATGATGATGTGCTTAATGGTTTTATTAAAAGTATTGTATTTGGCGCAGTGATTACCTTGATCGCAGTTTATCAAGGATATTACTCTCCTCGAAATTCAGAAGGAGTGAGCTCTGCGACTACTCGTACAGTGGTGGTGTCATCATTATTAATTTTAAGTTTAGATTTCTTACTGACGTCTTTGATGTTTAGTTAAGATAAGAATGTATATAGAGGAATAATGCATATGAAATATGGTGTGAAAGAATTTTGGGTAGGCTTGTTTGTATTGGCGGGTATCTTAGCAATGGTGGTTTTGTCTCTGCGGGTAGGTAATTTGGGTTCGCAAGATTCAGATGGCTATAAAGTGAGCGCAAAATTCCAAGATATTGGTGGATTAACCGCAAAGTCACCAGTCCGTATGGCGGGTGTAACGATAGGGCGTGTCACTGATATTTCGATTGACTCTAATGACTATGAGGCTGTAGTGAATATGCAAATATTTGGTGAACATAAAAATTTACCCATAGATACTAGTGCGACTATCTTAACCTCTGGTTTGCTAGGTTCTCAGTTTATTGGTCTAGAGCCGGGTGGCGATGAGGAATATTTAACTGAAGGGAGTCAGATTGAGTATACGCAGCCTGCTTTAGTGTTGGAAAAGCTAATAGGGCGCTTTATTACGAGTTTTAGTAATAAAAAAGAATGATTTAAATAATAACTATGGTCATTTATTGATCATATTTACTTGGAATATGTTCATGAATTACTTTTATGTTTGTAATTACATAAATTAGCCGCATATTGTTATATGTAACTTATTACGGTTTGCAATTCGTTCAGCCTTGGTTCAGCTAACTTAGGTTAAGATTTGCGAACATTCCCTTTAATCAAGAGGTTTTTGATGACTTATTTAATAGCTATAAAACGTATCATTCTATCCATAACGATTGTCATGACTTTCATGGCGGCAACTTTCCAAGTTGCACAAGCAGAAGTGACACCACCAGATGTTGTGGTTAAAACAACATTGCAAAAAGCGATTAATGAGCTTGAAAAACGTCGCCCAGAATTTGCCGCTGATGCAGCTAAACTTAACGAGGCAATCAACGGTATTCTTGGCCCAGCAATTAATTTTGAATTGTTTTCTAAAGGAGTTTTAGGTAAGCATCGTCGTACTATTACGCCTGAACAATTCACTGCTTTTGTTGCCGAGTTTAGACGTTTGTTAATTGGTACTTATGCAAGTACTGTATTTGAATACTCAGGACAGAAAATTAATTATTTACCGTTTTCGAATCCTGATAACAAAGATCGAGTCAAGGTTCGTACTGAGTTTATTACTCAATCGGGTGGAAAAATACCGATGACTTTCTCTATGAATAAGCGTGGCGACACCCAATGGCGTGTGTATAACATCAAAGTACAAACTCCTGATGCTACGATTGAGTTAATTCCTTTATTCCGTAATGACTATTCTGATCGTATTTCTAAAGTTGGAATTGATAAATTAATCGAAGAAATGCGTGCAATTAATAATAGTTAAAACGCTAAAATAATTGTTAGCTGATTCTGGCTTAAATAGCTTTTCAGTTGGCAGTCAATGCGAGACAATAGCTTTTAATATCAAATGTCTACTTTGAAACGTAAAATTTAAATATTTATAAAAGGTTTTTATGGTCACACCAGAACAATTAAAAGGCTGGATTGCAGCAGGGCTGAATGATGATGCATCTCTTTCTGTTGAGGGGGACGGCCACCACTTTGAAGCGGTGATCGTTTCGACTGAATTTGCAGATAAAAATCGCATTCAACGCCATCAGCATGTTTATGCTATTTTAGGTGATAAAATGAAGGCTGAAGTGCATGCACTTTCAATGAAGACTTTGACGCCAGAAGAATATTCTGCGCAGCAAGGCTAATTACTAACACTTAAGTTAAAACTATTAATTAAATTAAGACATCTACCAAGGTACTAAAATTATGTCTACTCAAGAAAAAATTCAACAAACAATTTCTGAAAACGATGTTGTTTTATATATGAAAGGCTCACCTGATTTTCCACAATGTGGATTTTCGGCAAATACCATCGCTATTTTAAATCACCTTGGTAAAGAATATAAAACTTTTGATATTCTAAGTGATCCTGAAGTTCGTCAAGGCGTTAAAGATTTTTCACAATGGCCAACCTACCCGCAGCTTTATT
>CALKZN010000016.1 GCA_938002995.1 uncultured Arenicellaceae bacterium
GTTGACTGACGAGTTGTCCAGCCGTTCATTGAAAATTCCACCGCCTCGAGAAACGGCCGTGTTTGTGGACACCTTGCGGCCTAATTGCAATACTTTCGCATCGCCTGAATGTTGTAATGCCTGAGCATCAGTATTAGCAGTGATAAATTCAACACCATCAATCCTGTTTTCCTGCATATAATTTACCGCATTACCACCACCGCCGCCGACACCGACAACTTTGATCACGGCTTGCTGATCTTCAGCATCTATGATTTCAAATTTCATTTTTCTCTCCCAAGAGTTTCATGTAAAAAGGTTAAGTTATAGTTATTGTTAAAATTAAAAATTGTTCTTAAACCACGCTGATAGGCGGCTTAATATCGATTCAGAAACTTCTTCTGACGATCGATGTTCATGATTTTCGAGCTCTTTATGCCCAAATTGGACAAGGCCGACACCCGTTGCATAAATTGGATTTCTTACCACTTCGCTTAAGCCGCCAACTGATTCAGGCATACCTAAGCGTACCGGCATATGAAAAACTTCTTCAGCGAGCTCAACCATGCCTAACATTTTTGAACTACCACCCGTGAGCACAATGCCAGAGCGAATCAATGGCGCTAAATTATGATTAACCAATTCTTCACGAATCAGTCCATATAGCTCCTCTATGCGAGGCTCAATGATTTCTGACAAGGTTTGCTGTGATAATTTGCGCGTTTCTCTATCACCTGCAGTAGGCACATCAACGCTCTGGCTTGAATCAGCCAATTGTGTGAGAGCAACGCCATATTTGTGTTTAATTTCATGAGCAGATTGTTTTGGTGTCCGCAAAACGACTGCAATATCGTTTGTGATTTGATCGCCCGCAACCGGAATTACTGCTGTGTGACGAATAGCGCCATCGATGTAGACAGCAATATCTGTCGTTCCACCACCAATATCAACTAAACAGACACCTAATTCTTTTTCATCTTCACTCAGCACTGAAGCACTGGATGCTAGTTGTTCTAAAATAATTTCATCGACTTCTAAACCACAACGTCGAATACATTTAATAATATTCTGCTCCGAACTCACAGATCCCATAACGATATGTAAGTTCACTTCTAAACGAACGCCAGTCATGCCTATTGGATGCCTAACCCCGTCTTGGTCATCAATCACATATTCTTGAGGAATGACATGTAGAATTTTTTCATTTTTTGGAACATTCAATGCTTGAGCGGCCTCAATGACTCTATCAACATCCATTTGTGTGACTTCTCCTCCAGCAATACGAACAGCTCCACTAGAGTTAACACTGCGTATATGCGCTCCAGCTATTCCAGCATAAACCGAAATCAACTGACAACCTGTCATCAACTCAGCATCTTCTACTGAACGCTGGATGGCATTCACCGTTGCATCAATATTGGCAACAACACCTTTCCTCATTCCGACTGACGGGTGATGGCCATATCCAACAACTTCAATTTTATTGTCTGAATTCACCTGACCAACAATAGTCAATACTTTAGATGTGCCGATATCTAAACCTACGATCAACTTGTTTTCTTTTTTATTAGTCATTTTGACTCCCTATGCTATTAAGCACCGGTTTCACCCTCATCACTGTTTGCTTCATCTACTTTCAACGGCTTGCGTTTCACCACAACACCATTTGGATAGCGAGCATCGATATACTCTAAATGTTTAAAATAATTTTCGCCTTGACTAAATAAACGCACAAAACGATTAAAACGTGCATCTGAATTAATTGATCCCAATTGCAAGTTGAATTTTTCAACATCGGCATTTAGCAAAGATAATGTCCAAGCATTTGAATCACTGAATGACAATTGCTCAATGGTTATCCCTAATGCACTCAATTCATATTGCCATAATGCATATTTAGCCATCATCTCTGGCAGGTCAGCAGCACCTCCGTCCAAGATCGGCAATGTTTTTAATTCGGCAGCATTCTCAAGTGCATCAACCGACGTTTTAACCAACACACCGTTTTGCATGACCAAACCACCACTTGCCCAGCGCATAATTGGTTCGTATTCATCAATCGCAATAACTATTTTATTTGGCCACTCCCTGCCCAAATGCACAGACTTCACCCATGATATGCCCATGACTGCACGTTGCACTGCCAACAAATCGATTGTGAAAAAATTACCCGTTAATGCCTCTTTAGTAACAACATCCATCTCATTAGGATCTACATATTGAAAAGAACCTTGATATTCAATTTGATCAATTTGAAATAAGTCTGAACGCCCTAATCGATCTGCGACAAACAATGTAACAGCCATCAACGGCAATATAATTGCCAAAAGCTTCATCACACCATTACGTAAATGCGCGATACGAACACTCTTAACTTTCTCTTGCTTGTAGTGCCAAGCGCGCTTTTCAATTGGAGGTATGACAGCGTTCATAATCGCTCCTCCTGTTGATTTTTTACAGATCCATACAAAGAATCTTCTAGTATTTTGATAATTAATTCATCAAAACTCATTCCTACTGCTTTTGCAGCCATTGGAACCAAACTATGATCTGTCATGCCAGGCACCATATTTACTTCTAGCAACTGTGGTTTACCATCACTATCTAACATCACATCGACTCTTCCCCAGCCAGTCCCTTGAATAACTGCGAATGCTTTTTCAGCCAACTCGCGAACGCCAGTCTCCATCGCCTCACTTAGACCAGCAGGACAAATATATTCTGTTTGATCAGATTCATATTTAGCTTCATAGTCATAAAATTCATTGAATGCCTTTATACGAATCACTGGCAATGCTTTGCCTGCCAGAATACTCACCGTTAGCTCATCACCGCTGTTAAATCCTTCAATCAGTACAGACTCATCATATTTATTCGCTTCTCGCCAAGCGGGTTCTAACTCTTCTTCAGCTGAAACTTTGACCACTCCTACACTAGAACCTTCATGTGATGCTTTCACATAAAGCGGCAAACCTAATTTATCAGTCACTCCCTTGAGTTCTTCAATTGAACGGACATCGCAAAAATCAGCAGTCGGTAACCCGTATGAACGCCAAATATGTTTGGTCAAAACTTTGTCCATAGCAATAGCACAGGCAGTAACACCTGCTCCCGTGTAAGGCATACCTATGGATTCCAAGCCTCCTTGTATGACACCATCTTCACCACCGCGACCATGCAGAACAATAAAGACTCGATCAAAATTTTCAGTCTGTAAACGCAATAAAGTTTGCTCATCAGCATCAATACCAATCGCATTCACACCTTGGCGAAGCAAGCCCTCTAACACAGCTTGCCCACTTTTCAGTGACACTTCACGTTCAGCGGATAAACCGCCCATCAATACAGCTACTTTTCCGAAGCGCTTAGGCATTGCTTAGCCCTCCCACTTCAGTGTTTTGATCTACAGCCTTAGGTCCTTTTTGTAAATATGTATTGGCCAAATCAATTGATGCTTTGCCAATACTTCCAGCACCTAAACATAAGATCACATCATCATTATCAACGATTGATTCTAATGTCGAGGCCAAGTCATCAATACTCGGAACAAAGACAGGTTCAGTCTTGCCACGATTACGAATTGCTTTGCATAAAGCTCTACCATCTGCGCCTGAAATTGGAGCTTCTCCTGCTGGGTATACATCACATATAACCAACTTACTGCAGTCAGCAAGTTCAACAACAAAATCATCAAACAAGTCTTGCGTTCGAGTATAACGATGTGGCTGAAAAACGGTTACAACTCGACGATCCGGCCAACAACCTTTTGCCGCTTTTAACGTTGCTTGCAGCTCTCGAGGATGATGGGCGTAATCGTCAATCAGCGTCACTTGCTTGCCATTGATGAATAATTCACCCATCTTTTGAAAACGTCGACCGACACCTGAGAAACCACTCAGAGCAGCTTTAATATCATCAATGCCGACTTCTAAATGATCCGCTATCGTTATTGCTGCCAATGCATTTTGCACATTATGTTCGCCAGGCATATTCAACTCAATACCCTGAATCATCCGTTTATTTTTAATTGAAACGTCAAACACCATTGAGCCACCTTGAGCCCTGACATTCATCCCACGGATATCTGCATCTTCATGAAACCCATAAGTCAGAATAGGCTTACGAATCAATGGTTTTATTTCACGAACATTCTCATCATCCCAACACAAAACAGCGCGACCGTAGAAAGGAATATTTTTAATAAACGCAACGAATGTATCCGTCAACTTACTAAAATCATTGTCGTAAGTAGTCATGTGATCGGCATCAATATTCGTGACTGCAACAATATCAGGCTGTAAGTTCAAAAATGATGCATCGCTTTCATCTGCTTCAGCGACCAAATATTCGCCTTTACCCAACTTAGCATTGGCATTGGCACTATTGACCAAACCGCCGACAACAAATGTTGGATCCAAACCGCCCGCCATTAATATAGTAGCGACTAAGCTTGTTGTTGTTGTTTTTCCATGCGTGCCTGCGATAGCAATACCTTTTTGGAAACGCATCAATTCGCCCAGCATTTCCGCACGAGGAATCACTGGCACTTCCGCTTGCATAGCGGCACTTACTTCAGGGTTCTCGCTGTCAATTGCTGAAGATACTACGATCACATCAGCATTGACGATATTTTTTTCATGATGGCCTATATAAACAATGACACCAGAACTTCTCAGGCGTTCAACTACTTTGTTCTCTTGGATATCTGAACCACTCACAACAAAGTCTAAATTCGCCATAACCTCAGCAATACCTGACATCCCAGATCCGCCAATTCCTACAAAATGTATATGTTTGATGATATTACGCATACAAATACACCCTACAAAAATCTGCTACCTGTTTTGCAGCTGTCGGCCTATGCAATTCAGCAGCATTGATTGACATATGTTGTAATCGTTCAGGAGACCCTAATAATGATTTCAACTGTTGTACAAATTTAGCGGTATTCAAAACATCGTCTGATGCCAAAATTGCTGCATTCGTATTCACCATGAATTTGGCATTCTTTGTTTGATGATCACCAGCTGCATGCGGAAAGGGAACCAATACTGATGGTTTACCGGCAGCCATTAGCTCTGAAATGGTCATCGCTCCTGCACGGCAAATAACTAGATCAGCCCAAGCATATGCCACATTTATGTCATCAATAAACTCCTCTACCAAAACAGATTTAAAATTAGCCAATTTCTGATAGTTAGTATTTACTGCGGCAGATTTTCCAGCACCACCTTGATGCCATACACGCAAACTAATATCTTTAGCAACTCCTGACAAACAATCCGGTAAAAATTCATTCAATGACTTTGCGCCTTGACTACCACCAAGGATCAGCACATTTTTGCTCTTATCTTTTGCCTTTGCCTGTTCTGATTTTTTTTGCTTTTGAATAATTGCTTCAGCGGCAATTTCTTTGCGCACAGGGTTACCCACCCAAATACTGGTTTCGGGCAAACCTTCACAAGAACGGAAACCTGTTAAAATACTATCCGCAAACTTTGATAATTTTTGATTAGTTAAACCTGCATAAGCATTCTGCTCATGAATGATAAGTTTTTTACCTAATAGTTTAGCGGCTATGCCACCTGGTCCAGAGGCAAAACCACCCATTCCCAGCACGCATTGGGGTTTTTCTTTGAGTAAAATACTTATCGACTGAAATAAGGCAACCAGCAACATGAATGGTGCCTTTAATTTTCGTTTGAACCCAGTTCCGACTAGACCATTTACGGTCAAATAACGAATTGAATAACCTGCTTTAGGAACTAAACTACTTTCAATTCCTTTGCGTGTTCCAAGCCAAACGACTTTAACACCTTCTTTTTCAAACTCTTTGGCCACTGCCAACGCTGGAAAGACATGACCTCCAGTACCCCCAGCCATAATCAAAAGTGTTATATTATTTTGCTTAGACTTATCAACAGTAAGTTTTTGCATTTTTTGCGTCGAATTATTCATGTCATTCATCATCCCTGTCCTCTACATGAAAAGTATTTATCGGCACATTTGACTTTAGCAATGGATCTAAAGTAGATGTTTGAAGTTTGGCCGGACGAAAAGAGCGTTCACGTGATTGCCTGTCAATCGCAAATAAAATACCCAAAGCCACAAAATTAACTAAGGCACTACTGCCGCCATAGCTAATGAATGGCAAGTTCAAACCTTTGGTAGGAAACACGCCTAAGTTCACTCCCATGTTGACCATGGCTTGTATCACTATCAACATACCAATACCTTGCGCCAATCTGGCACCATAAAACATACCAGCGTCTTCTGCTTGGCGCGCAATCATAAACGTACGCCATAGGAGCACTGCAAATAAACTGATCACCAAAATAATGCCAAAAAGGCCCAACTCTTCACCAATTACAGCAAAAATAAAGTCATTATGTGCATGAGGCAGATAGCTCAACTTTTGAATACTTCCACCAACGCCGACACCAAAAAATTCTCCTCTACCGATTGCAATCAAAGCATGTGATAGCTGATAACCCGCTCCATAACTATCAGCAAAAGGATCACTAAAGCTTAATACACGTTGCATACGATAAGGCTGGGTAATGACAAGTATTGGAATCAACACAAGCAAACCTAATAGGCATAAAAGCATGTGTGTCAGCTTCACTCCGCCTAGGAACATCATGACTGCTACTGTACTTAAAATCACCATTAAGCTGCCAAAATCAGGCTGCAACAACAACAAGCCTCCAAGCACTGCAACAACTAAGCCAATAATGACAATTCCACGAGTAAATTCATCTAACACTTCTCTGCGCCTAGCCAAATAACTAGCAACATAAGCAACACACATTAACTTCACTACTTCGGCTGGTTGAATATTCACAGGTCCTAGACGAATCCACCGTGCAGAACCATTAACTTCTTGGCCAACGACTAACAATAAAGACATCACCGCTGCACATAAGCACAAAATAAGAAAGCTATACCGTTCCCAAAAATTGATTGGAATCCATGCAGTAATAAACGCAAAGACTAAGCCAACCAAAACAAAAACAAGTTGTTTATTAAAATGGGCAAAGTTGGTTGTTAAGCTCTTCCCTTGCATACCTATAGTTGCAGAGAAAACCATCACTAAACCAATAAGAACAATACTCATTGCGACAAACATCAAGCTGGCATCAATACCGAATACTCGATTTTCTTGTAACAGTGGTCGAGCATGCATTCGCGCTGAACTGATCGTATTCATAGCGCCTCCACCAATTTCATGAAACGTTCTCCACGAGCCGCAAAACTCTTAAACATATCGAAACTTGCGCAGGCTGGCGCCAATAAAACAATCTCGCCTTGCTCTACAAATAAATGCGCTTCGCTAACTGCTTCCTCTAGAGAGTTCACCAATTGACAATCAACAACGTGTTGCCAACAGTCATACATTTGAGGTGAGTCTTCTCCCAATAGGTAGACTCGCCTGACATACTTTTTCAATAAAGGTGTTAATTCTGTAAACTCACCACCTTTACCTTGACCGCCAGCTATTAATACTATCGATCCCTGCAAACCTATAATTGCTGAAACCGTTGCACCAACATTAGTTGCCTTTGAGTCATTAATCCAAGTCACGCCTTGTATTTCGCGTACTTTTTGCATGCGATGAGGTAAACCTTGAAAGTTTTCTAATGTCTTTTTGATCGAATCATTATCAATTTCGAAATCTACCAAAACAGCCAAGGCTGCCAATATATTCAAATGATTGTGCGTACCAATTAATGATGTAATCGTTGTTTCACAGATTCGTTGTTTGCCTTGAGCAAAATAAGTGCTCCCTTGCTCATCGCTAAGCACACCAAAATCATATTTATTTCTAGGCTCTTCTAAGCCAAAACTAATTGCTTTCTTGACACCTTTATCTGTTTGCTTATTGACCTTTTTGGTCGTAAATAATTCTACATCCTGTAGCCATGGGTCTTCTCGATTCCAAATAACACGACTTGCTTGGTTATAGATGGCAAGTTTAGATTGAGCATATGCTTGATAGCTCTCATATCGATCCAAATGGTCCGGACTTAAATTCAAAACCACAGCACTTTGCGCACCTAAATTTGGCGTTGTTTCAAGTTGAAAACTCGACAATTCAAGAACAGCAACTTCATAGTGTTCTTTATCATCCAATAATTCCATCACAGAACGACCGATATTACCGCCAATGAACGTATGCATGCCTGCCGCTTGACATATTTCACCAGCAAGTTGGGTCACTGTCGATTTCCCATTCGACCCTGTAATTGCAACAATCGGCACTGAACTTGAACGAGCAACAATATCTACGTCACCCGTGATGGCAACGCCATTATTCATCGCCTTTTGTACTTCTGGCGTTTGCAAACTAACGCCAGGGCTAACAATTAATAAGTCACTATCTAATAATCCTTGTTGATCAAAACCACCCAAATGAATAGAAGCGACATTCTTTCGGGCTCTTACTTGATCCAATCCTGCTGGGTTCTCCCTAGAGTCTTGAACATGTACGACATAGCCTCGATCAGTCAGTGCTTTAACCACACCCACACCACTCATACCTAGCCCTATCACCGTAATATGGCGATATTGCTCAAGCCACGTCAAATCGACTGTGCTTTTATTGGTCGTATGTAAGGAAGTCATAATCACGTTTTATTTTCTCTAAATCTCTGATACCTATTGTTATGTAAACTGTTATTTAAATTGTTATGTAAGTCGCTATGTAATTAACTATAAAATTTGTTACCTAATCTTCAGTGTTGCCAAACCAATCAGCACTAACACCACAGAAATCAACCAAAACCGCACAATTACCTTCGGCTCAGGCCAACCCTTAAGTTCAAAATGATGATGAATTGGCGCCATTCGAAAAATACGTTTACCGGTCAATTTGAATGAAGCTACTTGAAGAATGACGGAAACAGTTTCTAGAACAAAAATTCCTCCCATAATAAAAAGAACTAATTCTTGTCTGACCATCACAGCAACAATGCCAAGTGCAGCGCCAAGTGATAAAGAACCTATATCACCCATAAATACTTGCGCCGGATAGGTGTTAAACCAAAGAAAGCCTAAACCAGCACCTACCAAAGCGGCGCAAAAAATTAAGACTTCACCGGTGCCAGGTAAATTTGGAATACCCAAATATTCAGAAAACACCGCATTACCACTTAAGTAACAAAAGACACCTAAAGCCCCTGCCACTAATACCGTTGGTAAAATAGCCAAACCATCTAAACCATCTGTTAGGTTCACTGCATTGCTAGATCCAACTACCACCAAATAAGTAGTAATCAAAAACCAGCCGCCTAGTGGAATCGCAACGTCCTTGAAAAAAGGAATGATAAGTGTTGTTTCTTCAGGAGTTTGTTGAGTGGAATACAACCAGTAAGCAGCAATAACAGCAGCAACACTTTGACCCAGAATTTTATTAAGAGAACCCATACCTCTTGGATTCTTATCAATTAATTTTTTATAGTCATCCCAAAAACCAACTAGACCGAAGGCAGCAAAGACAAAGAGCGCAATCCATACATAGCGGTTTGATAAATCGGACCAGAGTAATGTCGACGCGATGACTGCTGCCAGAATCAACAAGCCCCCCATCGTTGGAGTACCCACTTTATCAAAATGTGTCGGCGGCCCATCTTCTCGAATGGTTTGATCAATTTGTTTGATTTGCAATTTACGGATCATGTAAGGACCCACAGCCAAACTAACCACTAAACTGGTGAGAACAGCACAAATTGAGCGGAATGTAAGATATTGAAAAACATTCAATGCGCTGAATTTCTCAGAGAACTCTAAAAATAATGCATATAACATTGTTAGCTTCCCCTGCGTGTATTTTTAGATAACCCGATGGCAGACATTTCAGCTTGAAAAAATTCAGCTAATAAATTCACTACACGTTCCATACCCTCAGAGCGAGAGCCTTTGACCAAAATTAAATCAAACTGATTATTTGTTTTATTTTTTATCAATGACTTTTTCAGGTCATCAATTAGCGTTTCAACATCATTAAATCCCTGAGCTTTATCACCAAAACCTTGCACATAATCTTGTTGATGTTGACCGCAACAATAAAAAGCATCGGCTATCGATTTGGCTGACACGCCTACTTGCTTATGTAAATCGGCGGACATTTGACCTAATTCACCCATACTTCCAAGAACAATTGTTGTTTTTACTTGCCCATGATTTTCTTTAGCTTGCGCTAACTGCAAATCCAGCACATCAAATGCCGCTTGCATAGAAACTGGATTTGCATTGTAGGTATCATCAATAAGTAGGGAATTTTCAAAAGGATAATTACCACCACGATTTGCGATTGGCTGATATTGACGCAGACCTTGTTGAATATCATGAATCGAACAACCCATCTCCATCGTTGCAGCAATCACCGCCAATGCGTTTCGAACATTGTGCTCACCCGTAATTGTCAATTCAGCTTTGAATTCGCCGTATTTACCTTTGACATGAATCTCTGAACCGGACCCTGTCATTTCATAGCTCGCAAAAATATCAGCATCTTCACTCAAGCCAAAAGTTACTACATGCTTATTGGCCGCCAATGATCGCCACAATGAACAAAACTGATCATCCGCATTAATCACAAGAACGCCGTCATTTTTTAGGCCATTGATTATTTCACCCTTTGCTTTAGCAACAGCCTCTACTGAACCCAAATCATCCAAATGCGCTGGAGCAGCATTGTTGATAATCGCAACTGTCGGTGAAGTCATATTGGATAAATATTCAATTTCACCCGCATGATTCATACCCATTTCTATCACGGCAAATTCATGCTCAGAGCTCATGCGTGTTAGGGTTAATGGAACCCCTATTTCATTATTTAAATTACCTTCCGTAATAATTCCTTTCCTAGATTGAGAAAGTATAGAACCGGCTAATTCCTTCAATGTCGTTTTTCCAGCACTACCAGTAATGCCAAGCACTGGAATAGCAAAATCTTTTCTCCAAGCGGCTGCTATTTCGCCCATTGCATGAATGGAATCGGCTACTTGCACATAAGGAACAGATATATCCATTGATTTTTGAGTCAATGCCGCAAGAGCACCTTTTGCATGCGCTTCTTTTATATATTGATGACCATCAAAATTTGGCCCTTCAATCGCCACATAAAGCTTTTGTTGGCAGTCCTTACGAGTATCGTTGACAAGGCCCATTATTATTGGATTTTCTCCACCATTGCCACCGCTAGGAATCCCTCCCGTTAGAGAGTTAATGCGCATCAAATCCATCATGCTGCAACCTCCAAACAAGACCTAACCCAATCCCGGTCTGAATATGGCAATACTTCTGTACCAACTATTTGGCCAGTTTCATGTCCTTTTCCTGCCACCAAAACGACATCATTGGCTACTGCTTGATCTATCGCATATGCCACAGATTCTGAACGGTTTTCAATCACAATAGGCTGATCATGCATGCCCTCTTTAATGCTCGTAATAATACTCATTGGGTCTTCTGAACGTGGATTATCACTGCAAACAATTACTTTATCTGCATACTGCTCAGCCATCTGACCCATTAATTGACGCTTGGATTGATCGCGATCGCCACCACAACCGAAGACTACCCAAAGCTGTCCAGCACAATGAATACGACTAGATTCCAATGCCAACTTCAGAGCGTCTGGTGTATGTGCATAATCAACCACAATCATTGGACATGCATCCTGCACAAACAATTCCATTCTTCCAGGGGCTGCATGACTGGCTTGGATAGCCATGTTAATTTCTTGCGTTTCAACACCTAAAGCTAACATTGTTGTCACAACTAATGCCAGATTAGGCACATTGAGCATGCCTACTAAACTAGAATTCACCGGAAACTCTAGTGACTCACTCACCATTAACACAGACAAACCTGACCTTGAGGCAACAATCTCTTCGGGAACAACATCTGCCCCACTGTTTTCACTGCCATAGCTAACGATGAATTCAGCAGTCACTTCATCTATCAATGCTCGACCAAAATCGTCATCGATATTAATGATTGCTAGCGTCGGGTTAAACTCAGTAAACAGTCGTTTTTTTGCAGCTGCATAAGCCTGCATACTGACATGATAATCCAAGTGGTCCTGAGTTAAGTTTGTATACAACACTGCATAAAAATTGACCGCCTCAACTCGATATTGATCCAAGGCATGTGAGGAAACCTCAATACAAGCATGACTAAAACCTGTCGAAACAAGCTCAGCCATATAACGTTGCAATGACACTGCATCCAAAGTTGTATGCGTACTAGAGACAAGTTCTTCTGGCAAACCCATTCCAATAGTGCCCATGAATGCCGTCTTATAACCCAATTGATTAAATGATTGAGCTAAGAGGTAGGCGCAAGACGTTTTACCGTTTGTTCCTGTAATACCATATACCTGCAAGTGCTCACTGGGAGAATCAAAGAAAATAGCTGCTATTTCACTGGCATATTTTTGCAAGTCTGCAACACCGACACACACACATGATGCACCTTGAACTTCAGCGCTTTGCAAATCGTTAATACCTATGATTTCATAAAAGATCACGACAACGCCTTTTTCAATCACGGCGCTCATATAATCTCGACCATCAGCCTGACAACCTTTGATCGCCATGAAAATACCATTCTCAACAACCTCTCGACTATCAAGTGTCATATCCAGACAATCAATATTTTGCAATTCTTTAGCTGCAACTTGACTATTAGGCTCATATTGCTGTCCAGCAACAGATAACTGCATAGTTGCTTGCAATGCTTCAGGCATTTGATTTAGTAAGTGATG
>CALKZN010000017.1 GCA_938002995.1 uncultured Arenicellaceae bacterium
CAACAATCAAATCACCAGGATTAATGCTCAAACCTCCGCATTGAATAGCAACCTGCGCAGCACCATCAGACCCTTTCTTACCCGGTTTTGGATAAATTCCTCGTGCAAATACAGGGAAGCCAATACCACGAACTTCACCAATATCTCGTATTACACCATCAATCACAAATCCCGCAATACCATTTTGTTGAGCCACTGCACAGACATTGCCACCAGCAATAGCATAATTCAACGCTTCAGACTCAACCACCACCACAGAATCTTTTGGCGCAGAATAAATCGCATCATGAAGGTAGGTATTGCTTCTGTTCTCACAACGCACGGTATAAGCAAAACCCATCAAATGAGGAGTAGATTCGCCTTTAGCGATTTGACACACGATACCAATATCCATTGCACAAGCTTGACCCATTGCATCTGCAATATCAGTGGAAAGAAGATCTTGATACTTTTCTAAATTCATTTTTATACGCCATTAAAAGGACTCTGTTCAGAGGAAGGAATATTGCATTTATTACTACAAATCGCAAACGTTCCTCGACATTCAGCTCTTTTATAGTTTAAAGGCCAACAGAAAAATCTAATATGAAATAAATTGTCAGTTTATATTTTTTTGCTATAATCCACTTGATGATTTCTGCGGGAGAGAGTCACTAAAGCTTCAACTATTGAAGAAACTTAAGTGACCGCCGAAGGCGCAACAGCTCGTAATCGCTCAGGCAAAAGGACCGTAGAAAGCTGATATCTACTTGACACACAGATATCAACATCACTCTGGAGAGCGAGAGTGTTGTGAAACACTCTCCACCGAAGAGGTAAACTTTCAGGTTTCAGGACAGAGGAGCATAGCCAAATTAAGGCCTTTATTTATATAAGTGAAAAGCTATATAAATACACGCTATAAAAACATATAGCTCAGGCTTTAATTTCAACCAACGCAGCTATGCACTTTGACCACGGACAAGACCATGAGCACATCGTCGACACCTGACACTTCTGAATCACACAGAGATACTGATAAATTCAAGCATCTCCTGCAAACCCCTCTGCTATCTGAGCACCTAGCATTGAATGCACGTGTTGTAGATTTTGGCGGCTGGGCCCTACCCGTTAATTATGGTTCACAGGTTGATGAACATCACGCCGTTCGTAATGATGTCGGCATGTTTGATGTCTCACATATGACTGTCTCCGATATTACTGGGCCTGACACTATTTCATTTCTGCGCTTCCTCTTAGCAAATGATATTGATAAAGCAAACAGCAACAATGGTAAAGCCTTATATAGCTGCATGCTCAACGAACAAGGTTGTGTTATTGATGATTTAATTGTCTATCGACTCAGTGATCAACATTGCCGTTTGGTGACAAATGCTGCAACAAATGAGAAAGATATGTCTTGGATTGCTCAACAAGCGGCAGCGTACTCCATAGCCTTTATTGAGCGCCCTGAATTAGCCTTGATTGCAGTACAAGGACCAAATGCACTCAAGAAAATGAAGCAAACCTTTCCAGAACATTCTGACTTCATAGAGTCATTGAATCGTTTCCAAGGCGGCTTCGTTAATGAAGCAGAGAATAATCACGACTCTCTTTTCATCGGCAGAACAGGTTATACCGGCGAAGATGGCGTTGAAATGATTTTGCCTGCAACTGATGCCAGCAACACTTGGCAAGCATTATTAAAAAATGGCGTTCAGCCTTGCGGTTTAGGAGCAAGAGACACGCTACGTTTAGAGGCAGGCATGGCTTTATATGGCAATGACCTTGATGAAGAGCACACCCCATTAGAATCAGGATTAAAATGGACAGTCTCCCTAGACGAACGAGATTTCATTGGTAAATCCGCATTATTAAATGACGCAAGGTTCAAAACCATTGGCCTTATTCTAGAAGATCGCGGCGTCTTACGCGGCCATCAAGCCGTCATTATTGACGGCTTGCCTGTAGGAGAAATCACTAGCGGTTCATTTTCACCAAGTCTAGAAAAATCCATTGCTATTGCGCGTATCCATATTAATGTGCAAGCAACTATTGATGACATTGTTCATGTTGAGGTTCGCAACAAGCAACTTCAATGTCGTGTCGTGAAATACCCATTCGTCAAATTTAACTAACACCGTTCCTCTTCGCACTTAAAAACATAAGCATTTAAACACCATTAGCCAACGTCCGAGTTAACATCATGAGCCAATTCAAAAGCCGCCATATCGGCCCTCGCCAACAAGATACACAACACATGCTAAATGCTCTAGGTTACAGCAGCCTAGATGAACTCACCAAAGCAGTTGTCCCAGCAAATATTGCCGACAATGCTCCGCTTTCGCTCAAGAGCTCTGTCAACGAAGAACAAGCATTGGCTGAACTAAAAACCTTAGCCGAGCAAAATACAGTATTAACTTCATGCATCGGCCAGGGTTATTATGGAACACATACGCCCAAAGTGATTTTGCGTAACGTGCTAGAAAATCCAGCGTGGTACACCGCGTACACGCCTTATCAACCTGAAATTTCTCAAGGTCGCCTAGAAGTTTTATTTTATTTTCAAACCTTGATCACCGAACTCACTGGTATGGATATTGCCAATGCTTCAATGCTCGACGAAAGCACTGCTGCCGCTGAAGCCATGACGCTTTGTCATCGTGCATTGCGAGGCAAAAGAAATACATTTTTAATTTCCAATGCTTGTCACCCACAAACTATCGAAGTACTAAAAACACGTGGCGAACCACTGGGCTTTAATTTAGTCATGTTCGATGAAACATCGGAGCAGCAAGACAATGATTGGAAAGATGTATTTGGAGTGATTGTTCAATATCCAAATACGTATGGCAGCGTCAATGATTTGTCTAAGCTATGTGCTACAGCCCACCAACACAAGTCATTAGTTATCATGGCGAGTGACTTATTAGCATTGACACAACTAAAATCACCTGGAGAACTTGGCGCAGATGTCGTCGTCGGCAACTCGCAACGCTTTGGCGTTCCAATGGGCTTTGGCGGACCTCATGCTGGATTTTTTGCCACGAAAGATGCCTTCAAACGTTCTATGCCTGGTCGCTTAGTCGGTGAATCTATTGATGTACATGGCAAGCCTGCTTATCGTCTAGCTCTGCAAACCCGTGAACAACATATTCGTCGCGAAAAGGCTACATCAAATATTTGTACTGCGCAGGCTTTGCTAGCAATTATGGCAACTCTATATGCCGCTTATCATGGACCAAAAGGCTTAAAAGAGATCGGTGCTCGAGTGCATGCCTTGACAACTACGTTGGCAAAAGCATTGAACAAAAATGGCATTATGGTACTCAATAAAACATATTTTGATACCTTACATATCAGCACAAGTGATTCTTCTTCATTACAAAGAAAAGCCATTAATGCCGGCTACAATATTAACTGTCGTGATGATAAAAATATCACTATTTCACTCGACGAAACCACGACTGAAGCTGACATACAAAATCTTTTAGCTTTATTTGATATTCAAGCAGAAATAGAATTATCTGACTCCAATCTGACAGAAGAACAATGCCGCCAAGATGACTACTTGACGCAAATGATGTTCAATCAACATCGCTCAGAAACAGAAATGATGCGTTATTTACGCCGCCTTGCTGATAAGGACTTAGCCCTAGATCGCACTATGATTCCACTGGGTTCATGCACTATGAAACTCAATGCTGCCAGTGAAATGATTCCTGTGACATGGCCTGAGTTTGCCAATATGCACCCTTTTGCGCCACATGAACAAAGTAAAGGCTATCACGCCATGATTGCACAATTGGAAGATATGCTGTGCGCGGCAACTGGTTACGACAAAATGTCATTGCAGCCTAATGCAGGCTCGCAAGGTGAATATGCTGGCCTTCTTGCTATCAAAGGCTATCATGAATCTCGAGGCGATTTTGATCGTGATATTTGCTTAATTCCAAGCTCCGCACATGGCACCAATCCAGCAAGCGCTCAAATGGCAAACATGACAGTTGTTGTCACCAAATGTGATGATAACGGCAATGTCGATTTAGACGATTTAAATAATAAAATTGCTGAATATCCCAACCGCATTGCCGCCATCATGATCACCTATCCTTCAACCCATGGCGTGTTTGAAGAAGACGTGACAAAAATCTGTGCAGCTATCCATGATGCCGGTGGACAAGTCTATATTGATGGCGCAAATCTAAATGCAATGGTTGGTACCGCACAACCTGGCAAATTTGGTGGCGATGTCTCACACCTAAACTTACACAAAACCTTCTGCATTCCACATGGCGGCGGCGGTCCAGGTGTTGGTCCAATCGGTGTTGGCAAACACTTGGAACCCTTCCTGCCTAAAGATGGTATCAATCAAGAACGCAATGGCGCATCAATCTCAGGCGCCCCCTTTGGCAGCGCTGCCATCTTACCCATCTCATGGATGTATATCCGTATGATGGGCCCCTCAGGCTTACGAGAAGCAACACAAATAGCAATATTAAATGCCAATTACATCGCTCATCGCCTGAAGGAAAAATACGATATTTTATATACTGGCAATGACGACCTAGTAGCACATGAATGCATTCTCGATACCCGCAGCATGAAAGAAAACGGCATTAACGTAGATGACATCGCCAAACGTTTGATCGATTTTGGTTTTCACGCGCCGACGATGAGTTTTCCAGTACCAGGAACTTTGATGATTGAACCGACTGAAAGTGAAGGCTTAGAAGAAATAGAACGATTCTGTCGTGCCATGCTGTTAATCCATGATGAATATGAACAAATTAAGTCAGGGAAAATGCCATTGGATAATAATCCATTAATCAATGCTCCTCATACAGCTGAGTTTTTATTGGATGATGATTTATCGATTCCTTATTCACGTAAACTAGGTAGTCATCCAGATTCTGCGAATGATCCGCAGATTAAATATTGGCCGCCAGTTGGACGGATTGACAATGTACATGGAGATAAGAATTTGATTTGTTCATGTCCTGGTCTTGCTGAATACGAGTAAGCACTCGTGGGGCTTGCCACTGGCGTGGCGGGCCTCTGTCATTTTTGAGCTTGTACGTTAGCTTTGCTAGTTCGCACTGGCGGGGATTGCCACTCGCCGTGGCGGGCTTGTTCATTTTTTTGTGCGCACAAAAAAACGGAACCAAAAAAAGGCGGCCAACTCATTGCCCTTCGGGTTCCCTGCGTTCCTATCAAAATCGAGCGCATTCGCAAACTCGCTACGCTCAAACATGCAAATGCTTCATCTCGATTTCGCCACTCTCTCCGGCAAAGAGTTTTTATGGCATTACAGATCAACTTTGAATCAATATTTTAGAAAGTATTATAAATTTC
>CALKZN010000018.1 GCA_938002995.1 uncultured Arenicellaceae bacterium
ACGCTAATGGAAATGATGGAATATCGACCGAAAAACGACAGTGAGTTACTCACCCTCAATGGTATCGGAGCAGTTAAGTTAGAACGTTATGGCAAGGAATTTTTAGAAACGTTATGTCAGTTTCCAAATTAAATGAGAATGAGTCAAATTAGATTAGAATGAGAGTGTATTCCCACGCCTTCTGTATCTTCAATTAGGTAAATAATAAAGTATCTCTACATTAAAACTGTATGTCTAAAAAGTTAAAATTCTCAATATTACTTCTATTTTGTTTAGTGCCATTTGTGACTATCCATGCAGGGATTCAAGATTTAATTCATGTCCGCCTTAAGGATCGACTGGACCGTCCGGACGATGGCTATTGTTTTGATATCTTGGGGACAGGTAATACCTTACGTATGGACTTGCCCTTGTTTGCACACAACTGCAAACCGTTTGCAACGCCTGATAGTGCTATCATTTATACCCCTAAGGGGCAGCTAATTTTCCCTGCTGTGAACGTTTGTGTGACAGCCTTTGGGGTAAACAATACCGCTTTACCAGGAACGTCTGTTCTGCTTCGCCCATGTGACGAGCGTGCAGCATTTTATGAAACTCCTGACTTACAAAAATTTGATTACACAGAAAATGGGCAGCTCAAACTACGTGGTTTCAAGCTTTGCTTGACTGTGGGTGGCGAATCTTCCAGCACTTATTCTCCCAACGATCGTTGGCGTGTGCTATCGCTGGAAACTTGTGCGACTACTCCGCTACGTTATTCCTCATGGGAAATGATTACTCTAAAAAAGTAAAAGGAAAAGATTTAATCTATCAAAAAGAATCGCTCGCAAAGAAGTTAGGCGATTAAAAGAAAGATATACACCTTATTTGAGGTCAATATTAGGAGATACTCAATGAAACAAACCTTTCTGATTCCAAACTCTTATGCCTAGCAACGCTTTCGAATTTCAAAACAAACAGGGTGAAACATTAGTCGGTCGTTTAGAACTTCCTGACAATCAACCTAATCCAGACAACGTTCAAGAATACGCTATTTTCGCGCATTGTTTCACTTGCGGAAAAGACATTGCCGCTGCCAGTCGAATTTCTCGAAAATTAGCCGAACAAGGCATTGCCGTCTTGCGCTTTGACTTCACTGGCCTAGGTAATAGTGATGGCGATTTTGCTAATACAAATTTCACGTCAAATGTTGATGATTTGATTGCTGCCTCCACTGCTTTAGAAACTCACTTCAAAGCGCCTAGTCTTTTAGTTGGTCACAGCTTGGGTGGCGCGGCGGTTCTGAGTGCTGCTTCACAAATCCCCTCACTCAAAGCAATCGCGACGATAGGTGCACCCGCAACCGCGCAGCATGTTAAACATTTGTTTGATGATGCTGATAAAGAATTAGAAAACGTAGGCACTGCCGAAGTCAGTATTGGCTTGCGCAAATTCACGATCAAAAAACAACTAGTTGAAGATTTAGATCAACATTCCAATACAGAATATTTAACATCTTTAAAGCTTCCCTTATTGGTTATGCATTCGCCCATAGACACAATCGTTTCGGTTAATGAAGCAGGCAAAATTTACCAGGCAGCAGCTCATCCGAAGAGTTTTATCTCACTGGACAAAGCCGATCATTTGCTCAGCAATAAAGACGATGCTGAATATGCCGCCCTCACACTTGCTGCCTGGGCATCACGTTATCTGAACCTTGATATTTCCAATCCCTCTGCAAGCCAAGATGCTCAAAATAGTCCAAAACTCTCTTTAGAAAAAGGTATTAGTCGTGTCACTGAACTAGACAAAGTTTTCTTACGTGGCCTTTATAGCAAAGATCATCAATCCCTTGCTGATGAACCAGTTTCTTATGGCGGTGGCAATTTAGGCCCTAGCCCCTATGATTTGCTTTTATGGTCTTTAGGCGCATGTACGTCAATGACAATTCGCATGTATGCCAACCGTAAAAAATGGCCATTAGAAGATATTACAATCGATTTGAAACATGACAAAATTCATGCCGAAGATTGTGTTGACTGTGAGGCTACCGATGGCAAAGTCGACATCATTGAACGCATGATTTCATTCAAAGGTGATCTTAACGATGAACAAATACAACGATTATTAGAAATTGCCGATCGATGCCCTGTGCATCGCACTTTAGAGAATAACCCACATATTAAAACGCGCTTAGCGGATTAATTCGTCAGTTCGGCTTCTATTTGGACCTGCAACTGATCATTTTGATCCACGCTGATTGTCAGCACAATCGGCCGGCAACAGACATAGCAGTCTTCGGTATATTGCTGGGACTCATGTTGATGCGTAATACTTGAACAATCGACGACTGTTTCAAACTCTTCCCAACAATATGGGCACTGAATAAGTGTGTTTTCTAAGCCATTCATTTGACCATTACTGAATAGTTGCTATATATACCGAGTTGATCGATTCACCGCCAGAATATGGGTTCTCAAAGCTAACAATATGGGATTCTGTGTTCACAAACACTTTATTTAATAATTCTTCAAAAGCGGGGTCTGGCAACTCATTTGACCATAAGCCAAAAATGCCACCTGAGTGAATTTTATTGGCCATTTCTTGCAAGGCATCTTGCGTATAAAATCCACTATTGCCTTCATTCAACCAGTGACTTGGCGAATGATCAATATCCAACAATACTGCATGCACTTTTGCATCTGCTTGGTTTGGATCAAAGCTCGCCGCTTT
>CALKZN010000019.1 GCA_938002995.1 uncultured Arenicellaceae bacterium
ACCCTGACAAAGGCATGTTATCCATTGCAACAACGCACACTCAAGCGCGTTATGTGTTGCCGGAGGTGATTGCTCGTTTTCGAAAAAAATATCCAAAAGTGGCATTACAAATTCACCAAGGTACACCTGAACAAATTGCTACAATGGCTGCCTCTGGCGAAGCTGATATTGGTATTGCAACAGAAGCCTTAGAGCATTTTAGTGATTTAGTATTGCTGCCTTGTTATCGTTGGAATCGTTGTGTGATGGTACCCAAGGGACACCCGTTAACTAAGGAAGAAATTCTTACCGTAGAAGGGATCGCTAAACATCCTATTATTACTTATGTATTTGGGGTTGCGGATCGTTCAGTGATTAATCGAGCTTTCAGCGAAAAAAACCTTAAGTTAGATGTCGTATTAACGGCTGCAGATGCAGAAGTTATTAAGACTTATGTTAGGAATGGTTTAGGTGTAGGCTTATGTGCAAGGATGGCTTATGACCGTAATCAAGATCATGATTTGCAAGTTTTAGATGCAGGTCACCTGTTTGATTCTAGTGTTACTAGCTTAGCTATTCGCTCGCAAAATCAATTGAGAAGCTATGTATTTGATTTTATCCAAATGTTTTCATCGCATTTAACACCCGATGTTGTGAAACGAGCATTGGAAACCAAAGATAAAAGGATTCAAGCCGAACTTTATAAGAAATATGTTGAAGCGGCAGAAATGAGATAGCACCTAACTTTTATCCACCTTTTGATTAAATATTAATCAAAAAGTTAACTAAGCTTAACCACCTATCCATGGTCAAGTAATAGAATTATCCCTATATTAAGCGTAATTATTAACTTAGGGGTAACAATGAAGTTCTTATCAAATTCATTCAAAAAGTCAGCTGTCAAAACTATTTTAGTGGGTACAACTGCCTTAGCAATATCTGTTGTAGTAACGCCAGCTTTTAGTAAAAAAGCGGAAATTTCTGTTCAGCAAGCAAAAGCAACCATTCAAGATTTTGCACCCAAATCAGGGTTCGCGGATTTAATTGAAAAAATCAGTCCTGCAGTTGTCCATGTCGCAATTAGTGGTGTTCCTAAAAACACTGCTCCTCAAGGATTCAATTTTCCTCCGGGCTCGCCGCTTGAAGATTTCTTTAAGCAAATCCCTAAGCAAGACTCTCCAAAAAAACCACGTAAGCGTAAGTTAGGTATTGGTTCAGGTTTCCTTATTTCTGCAGATGGTTATGTTGTGACCAATAATCATGTGATTGATAGTGGTGAAGACATTACTGTGACACTTGCGAATAACAAAGAGTATGTTGCAAAACTGATTGGTGCTGACAAAGAAACTGATCTCGCGGTTCTTAAAATTGAATCAGATGAAGTTTTGCCATTTGTACCTTGGGGTAATGATAAGAATTCTCGTGTAGGAGACTGGGTCATTGCTATAGGTCACCCATTTGGCCTTGAGGGCGGAGCAAGTGCTTCAACCGGTATTGTTTCTGCTGTCGGCAGAAACATTCAATCAGGTCGATATGATAACTACATTCAAAGCGATGCAGCGATTAATCGTGGTAATTCAGGTGGTCCATTGTTTAATTTGGATGGCGAAGTAATTGGTGTTAATACAGCTATTTTATCTCCAAGTGGTGGAAGTGTTGGTGTCGGCTTTTCAATTTCATCAAATCTTGCTCAGTCGGTGGTTAGTCAACTGGTTGAGACTGGACAAGTTGAGCGTGGATTAATTGGTGTACAAATTTCGCCAGTTGATGAGGCCATTGCCGAAAGTATTGGCCGTAAAAATAAATTAGGTGCTCTTGTTGAAAGAGTTGTTCCAGGTAAGCCTGCCGATAAAGCAGGCATACGTGCAGGCGATTTAATTTTAGAGTTCAATGGACAAGATATCGTTGAAATGCGCAATTTGCCAAGAATTGTTGCTGATACCAAGATTGGTAAACGTGTGCCTATCAAAATTTGGAGAGATGGAAAGTTGATCACAAAAACGATCAAAGTAGAAAAACTTTCTAAAGATTCTTTTGCTGCAAATTCAGGGTCAACAGAGTCTGAAGAACAAAAAGAACGTGAAATGGATAAAGAGCTAGGCTCTGAAATTTTAACGATTACTCCAGAAGTTCTTGAGGAGTATGGTTTAGAAGAAGGATTAAATGGCGTTCTTTTATTGAATGTCTCACGTGAAGGCTTAGCCGCATTTAACGGCTTACAATCAGGTGATGTGATTATCCGAGTTGGCAAGAAGCCTGTTAACAGCGTCAAAGATTTTAAGGCGGCAATTGATAAAGCAAAAAAGGCAGGAGCGGGTTCGATTGCTATTTACTTTTCACGTAAAGGTGAAAATCGTTTCAGAGCATTTCGATTTCAATAAACGCATCAATAACCCTAAAAGCTAGAAAAGAAATAATGAGCTATAGCGAAAAAAATACAGTTGACGTGAAATTTGAGCGTTGGCAAGTGAACCAAAAGGATAAAACTATGCAAAATAAACAGTCAATGATTAACGTCCTTGTAGTCGAGGATGATCAAGATACCGCTTCATTCATCACTAAAGGCTTAACTGAATGCGGTCATGTAGTTGATTACGCTGAAGATGGAAGAGAAGGCTTATTAATGGCTGATTCTTCAGAGTATCATGTGATTATTGTCGATCGCATGTTGCCTAAAGTCGATGGGGTTACCTTGACACGTACATTGCGGGGTAACTCTAATCGAACACCTATTCTTATGTTGAGTGCCTTAGGTGAGGTTGATGATCGTGTGACTGGACTTAAAGCCGGAGCAGATGACTATTTGACTAAACCTTTTGCATTTTCTGAACTGCAGGCTCGCATAGAAGCATTAGTTAGACGTGCGGAACCCGACGCTCCGGATACAATACTTAATGTAGGTGATCTTGAAATGGATTTACTGAAACGAGAAGTCCGTCGTGCAGAATTGAAGATTGATTTACAGCCTCGAGAATTCCGTTTATTAGAATATTTAATGCGTCATAGTGGCCAAGTAGTCACGCGAACTATGTTGCTAGAAAAGGTGTGGGATTATCATTTCGACCCTCAGACTAATGTTATTGATGTGCATATTAGCCGTTTGCGTGGCAAGATCGATAAAGAGTTTGAATTCCCTTTATTGCATACTGTGCGCGGTGCTGGCTATATGCTTAGCGAGGCTGGTTAAAAAGCATATTGTTTTTAATCAGACTCAAAAAAAGAGTGATTGTTATAAGTCAGAGTTGTATTCTACAACTCTGACTTTTTATTGGATAAAGCCCCTGTGTCATTTAAAAAACTAGATTTATCTTGGCGAAGTTCTACTTTCCGTATAGGCGTGGTTTATGCGGTAGTTTTTTCATTGTCTGTGTTGATCTTATTTAGTTTTTTCTATTGGTTGACGATTGGCTATCTCAAACAACAAGCAAAAGACACGGTCACTGCAGAAATTGCAATTCTTAATGAACGCTATCAGAAAGATGGTTTTGTCGGATTGCGATTGCAATTAGCAGAAAACATTTCAAATCAAACACCTGGTGATCCGTCTATCTATTTATTAGCAGACGATAGTTATCGAACGTTGATTGGTAATTTAGATCGTTGGCCGAATCTAGCTTTTGATAATGATGGTTGGATGGATTTTCAACTAGATGATCGAGAAGATGATACCGTTGATTTATTTCGTGCAATGGCGAAATCAGTTCATATTGATAATCAATTTTGGTTGATGGTTGGCCAAAGTATGAAAGACCTACGCCGTGTACATGACCAATTGATACGTGCATTGTTCTCAGGTTTATTTTTGCTTGGAGGTTTAGCATTGGTCGGTGGTTTTATCATGCGAGGCATGATCACTCGACGGCTAGATGGCATTAACACAACCAGTCGTAAGATCATGCAAGGTAATATTCAAGAGCGTATTGAGTCCCATGGCACTAAAGACGAATTTGATCAGCTAGCGATCAATTTGAATGATATGTTGGATGAAATAGAGCTAGGGATGAATAATGTTCGGCGTGTATCAGACAATATTGCGCATGATTTAAAGACGCCTTTAGCACGTATTAAAAACCGACTTGAAGAGTTGCGAATCCAAGTTTCTGGAAATGAAGACTCCGAGGTGATGGTGAATCAAATTGCGGCTCAAGCGGACCAGCTTTTACAAACCTTTAATGCGCTTTTAAGAATTGGTCGAGTTGAAGCAAATCAACAAAAAAAAGGTTTTGAAGAAATCAACCTTGTTGAAATTTTAGACGACGTGCAAGAGCTCTATGAGCCGGTAGTTGAATCTAGCGAAATGAACTTTGTGTTTGAAACTGTTGATAAAATTCCATATTTTGCTGACCGTGATCTGTTATTTCAAGCGATTATTAACTTGCTGGATAATGCGGTGAAGTTCACACCAAAAGGTGGAACGATTACTCTTAAATCGATTAAAAATGGTCGTAAAGGGCATAAGTTAATTATTTCAGATACTGGCCCTGGCATTCCTCAGCATGAGCATCACAACATTATTAAGCGGTTTTATCGTTTAGATTCTAGTAGAACTACCCCTGGAAGTGGCTTAGGGCTAGCATTAGTTTCAGCTATTATTCAGTTGCATGACATGACTTTGAACTTTGGCGATAATAAACCGGGTTTTGTCATAGAAATATTAATTCCAAAAAAATACTAAGTTCTCAAAATAGCAAATCCTTAAAATATTAAGAAGTACTGATCAGATCTTTAATGCTGTCTGATAACTCTGTATCGGCTGGCATCATTACCGGCGTCTCTATTTTTTTGTCGAGCACGGATGTAACGCAAATGCACAGCTTGTCCTTGCCATTGATCCCAAGCATAAATTCCATTTTCATCTTGATGTGAATAAATAGCTGCATGATATCCCGACTTATTAGGGTATTTGCCCTTTCTAAATGTAGCAATGGCAGTACCTGCTGGAAGGTCTTGACCAAAAGCATAATCACCCGGTTTCCAATATCGTGTTAGTGGTGCATTCGAACATAGCTTAATTAAATCAACACATTCACCATCGCCAATAGACTTGCCAATGTAAGTGGGTGCGTCCTCGCATATATATCCATTGAACGATGAACGAGAACGGCTTACCTGAGGATTGTTTGGTTGGGTATATTGACCAGCATGCTGCTGTGATGATTGTTGCTGTGAGCTTATGATTGTTGTACTTTCTATAGGAGCTGGAGCATGGCTTGTACAAGCACTGAGTAACATCGCCACACTAATTGATAGCGGCTTGTACTTGTTTTTAGATAGTCTATTGCTGGATAGCCGCTTATTCATAATTAATGAGAATTCTTTCATATGTTCACATCAATATCACTTATCCGTCAATAATATAGTAGGTAAGTAATAATCTAATTCATTAAAAAGTTTAGTTATTTCAACTAAATATACTAGGTAATAATGACAAAGTCTAAAGGCACAATTTTAATTGTTGAAGATAATAAAGATATCGCGGAAATGATGTATGCATTTTTCGAGAGTCGTGAGTATGTAATGGACTATGCCTTAGATGGGCAAACGGCAATAAATTTAGTTGAACAAAATCAGTATGACGTTATTGTACTTGACCTGATGTTGCCAGATATTGACGGGGTTAATATTTGTAAGAAATTTCGTGAAGAAATGAATGTCGCGACACCAATTCTTATGTTGACTGCTAGAGATACTTTACAAGATAAAGTTGCTGGCTTAGATGCTGGTGCGGATGATTATTTGGTGAAACCTTTTGAGCTGCTTGAAGTTGAGGCTCGTATCAATGCATTAATGCGTCGTAAATCTATCGTTATACAAGACGAAATTATAGAAGTTGAAAGTTTGAAGGTTAACTTAGGAACTCTGCAAGTCACTCGCGAAGAAAAAGAGTTAGTACTTTCACCGATTGGCTATAAAATTTTAGTGTTACTCATGAGAGCTGCACCAAAAGTGGTCAGTCGTCGTGAAATTGAAAGTGAAGTCTGGGGCGATATTTTGCCTGATAGCGATACTCTACGTAGTCACTTATATAATTTACGTAAAGTTCTAGACAAGCCGTTTGAGAAAAAAATATTGCACACCATTCAAAGTCGCGGCTATAGGATTGGCGATTTATAAGGATTCACTTATAAGTGAGTTTTTTAGTGACTTTTCTTTGAGTTATTCAACGATCATTGGCTTTCCACAAGTCATACAGTAAGCTTAATCCATGGCTCAAGAAATCAGGCGCAAATTTAAACGGATTTTTATTGTTCGAGCGGCATTGCTTGCTGTATTAGCATTACTCTCAGTAATATTTTCAACGTTGATGTTGGAACAGTTTTTAATCAAAAGTGCACTTAAATCTGAAGCTGAATACTTTTGGAAACAATATTCAGAGAATACAGATACGCCAGCGCCAAATACCTGGAATCTAAAAGGCTTTTTGATGACGAGTAAGGATAACGCTGATTTTAATATCAAAGCGCTTCGTCAATATGATGATATCAAAAAACTATTTTCCCCAAATGAATTGATAGATCTTGAAAAAAACCCAATTTCCTTTTTGAATTCTATTGATACGGGTTTTACTCGCTTAAAAAAACAGCCAGGTTATACCTTGCTATACAAAACTAAGCATGCACATAAACAACTATTATTAGTTTTTGATGGTGAAAATGTCAGAAGTTTAGCTATATTTTTAGGCATTATTCCTTTAATTTTGTTTTTATTGATTAGTTATTTGTTGGTATGGCTGTTCTATCGAAAGGCGAAAGAAGTCTTATCTCCAATCACCTGGTTGGCGTCAAAATTTGTAGATTTTAATCCTGTGAATGCGAATATGCCAACAATCGATTTGAAGGAAATGCCAAGTGATGCCGATTATGAGGCAACTGTCTTGGCTGAATCATTGTCAGAGTATGTTGGCCGCATTGAACAATTTGTTAGTCGAGAACGTGCTTTTACACGTGATGTTAGCCATGAGCTTAGAACACCGTTAACAGTAATCAAAATGGCTACTGAAATGATGGAAGTGCAAAATAATTTATCTGAAACCGATCAAAAAACATTAAAAAGAATAAAAGGTGCCAGCAAAGATATGCTGGAGTTAGTTGAAGTGTTTTTGATTCTTGCACGTGAAACTGATAGCCAAATTGAAGAGGAGTATGTGGAGGTTCATGAAGTGGTCGATCATGAGCTTTCTCAATCTCAATCTTTACTGGAAGGTAAATCAGTAAAAGTTGAAATTCAGCAAACTTTTGATTTACGTGTCAAAAGTTCAGCAAAAATTTTAGAAGTATTAATCGGCAATGTGATTCGTAATGCTTTCAAATATACCAATGAAGGCTGTGTGACAGTTAATATCAACGAAGAGAATGTTTCTATTGTCGATACCGGTATCGGTATGACCCAAAATCAAGTTGACCAGGTGTTCAAACCTTATTTTCGTGCAGGCTCTCGTCCCGATGGCGGTCATGGCGTTGGCTTGACCATTGTGAAGCGTATTTCAGATCGATTTCATTGGCCTGTAAAGATAGAGAGTGTAGAGGGCGAAGGAACAACCGTTACAGTTACATTTTCTAAGCTGGAAAAAGGCCTTAATTAATTATTGCAGAGCGCTTTTTATTGACAATTATTTTGATAATGATTGCGAAAGTAAGAAATACGTTTTGTTGTTGCCGGATGAGAAGCTAAGAAATCTGATTCTTCTTCAGTTTCCAATGCAGGTTTTTTATTGTTAGTTGCTTGTTGTGCATCTTCAACAGGATCACTTGAAGAATGACCGCCTAAAATTTCGAAGAAACGTGCCATTTGTTCAAGTTTTTCTGCATGGCAATCTAAATATTTAATAGCATAGTGATCAGCCTCTGATTCAAAATCGCGCGAGTATTTGAGTTGAGTTAAGATCGCAGGTGCGGTTGCTAAGGTGCCCGATGCGCCAGAAATATCACCAGTAATCCAAGCCACTAAAAACGTCAATAAGGAGCCGCGAACAATTTGCCTTAAGCTATGTTGGCCATCCAAGTGACCAATTTCATGAGCTAAGACGCCCGCCAATTGTGTGTCGTTCTCAACTAAATTGACCAATTGATCGGTCATTACAATAGAGCCAGTTGGAAAAGCAAGAGCATTGGCGCCAATAGAATGTTCGGCATCACGGAGCTTAAATTCGTATGTTTTATTTGTGCGAGTTAAACCTTCTTTTTCAGAAAGCGTCGTAATGACTTGTTCAAATAAAGCCTGCAGTTCTTGTTGACGTTGTTCACTGAGTTTACTGGGTTTAAACCAATCCTGTTCTAAACGACTTAGGAGTGAGCTTTCGAGAGCGTTTGTGGCCTTTTCTGGTATTGCATCGACTATATAGTCTGCAGCAGCAGGTATACCCCAACGGATGCCACCCCAAACGAAGCCAATAGTAATGATCAACGCAACGACAATTAAGGGGATATTAGACTCTAATTTATAGAGTAAGTTATTCGATTTTTTTGGTTTGATATGTTCACTAAACGTATCAACATTTGTGTTGTCATTCGTTTCAAATCGACCAAAATCGCTAAGCTCTATGTACCTAGCTGAGCCACCGAGGCGAGAACTAATGTGAACTTGGTCAGCACTTAAAATATGTTGTTCGCCATCTATTTCCAGTTGAATAACGCCGTCTTTAGACCATGTCAGGTTTGCTGCTAACGCTTTGCTTGACGCGCCATCATATAGTTTGCCTTGTATGTTCATATACGCGGATTAGATGGCGACATCAATATCAAATACATCACCGAATTCTTCGCCTAATGCATTTTGCTCTTCTCGCTTGTTGGCGATAAATTCTTCTAAGTTACGATTCACTTGTAGTGCGGTATGTTCTGCACGATACCGTGCTGTACGTACTTTAGCCCAAGGTATAAATAGGCCCAATGTCAAAATGATACCTAGAGTATTCGTTACATAAAGAATAGCTAAGCTTTTTGTTTGCATTTTTGCACGTAGTTTATTATCACCTATTTTTGTAGTTTGATAGATGAGGTTATAAGTTTGCGATTTAATAAAAGCAAAAATAAGCGCATATATAAAAACAAAAATGAGCGTTGTTAAAATATTTGCCCATGCCGGAAGGCCAAATGATTGCGTCAAAATTGAAACAGTGGATACATTTCCTAGGAAAAATAATATCAACCCGATGACAGCAAAGGCTATAAAGAAAATAGCAAAGGCTTTCAAATAAATATTATAAAAAGGCTTTGAGGTCATGAGTTTTGAGGAAAAACGTGTTTGGCCAAAATAATGGTTTTTGGCGATATAGTGTTTGCTGCGATAAACGATATAAGGGTATGTCAAAAAGCTTACTAGCAAAGAAATAGGAATGAAATACTTCAATATTTGCAAATAAGTGTCGTAGTTTCCAGAAATAGCGTCTACTGAAGCCGCTGGATCAGTTGTTAATTCTGTGGGGAAAGACATAAAAGAGAAATACATATACAGGCCAATGCTGATAACTGGCAGTATTAATACAAAAGGAATTAATAAATATACAACCATCGCTTCTTTTATATTTTGTTCAAAGCTAAATCGAACATTACGGTATTGACTGTAACGAGCGTTAAAGTTTAATGCTTTCATGATAATCCAAGGTGTCGCAACAATAATTACAAACACCAATACGTAATACAAGATAGGATTAAAACTTGCTGCTAGTTCATAAATAATATAAAAAACCACCGCAATAGCTCGGCTTTTCAATATTTGTACAGGGTTGGCTGTATATTCGAATGAAGAACCAGCCAGAAAAGTATTGCCGTAAAAATATTGTTTGTTTCGAACTTTTGCCCAAGCGGAATAAATACCTAGCGTGATAATGGTGAGTAAAATATTCACAATCCAGACTTTGAAATACTCTCCACCGGAACCAGTAAAGGTGAATTTTTCAATTTTTGGTGCGGTTGAAATATTAATGTTACTCATAATTCCCTGTGTCCTTGTAAATAAAGCACGTGGCTGTTGTTTTTATGTGCCCATAATCTAGCTATCAATCGATAGATAATTGATGTTTTATCAATGATAAGTATATAGAATTACGCCTTTATTATTTTGCTTATCTGAATATTTTTGAAAAAATATTTAATAAAGAGTGAGCAATGAGAGAGGGTATTAATTATTGCTTGGAGGCCAGAGGAAAAAAGCGCTCGTGGTCTTTTGATAGTCACGATAATCGTCGCCACGGCTTTTTATCGCTTGTTTTTCAGTAAAAGGAATCCCTGTAATAAACCATAAGAAAACAAA
>CALKZN010000020.1 GCA_938002995.1 uncultured Arenicellaceae bacterium
AGAATAATACTCGTGAACATAAAAAAGCAGGCTATCGCATTGTTGATATTTCGTTGAAAGAACCAGGTGTCGCGCCAGGTGATGCGACGTCTGAACAAATGAATGCGGTTGCTGATATTGCTGATCAATACTCCATGGGTGAAATTCGTGTCACACATGAGCAAAATTTGGTTCTTGCTGATGTGCAAATTGATCATCTGCTTGAATTATGGAAAGATCTTGACGCGCAACGATTGGCAACAGCCAATATTAGTTCAATCAATGACATGATTTGTTGCCCAGGCCTAGAGTTTTGTTCACTTGCAAATGCGTCCTCAATTTCTATTGCCAAGCAAATCAATGAGCGTTTTGATGATCTTGATGAATTATATGACCTTGGCGAAGTAAAACTGAAAATGTCTGGCTGTATGAATGCCTGTGGACATCACCATGTGGGTCATATAGGCGTCTTAGGTGTCGATAAAAAAGGCGAAGAGTGGTATCAACTCACCTTAGGTGGATCAGCATCTGATGATGCCGCATTAGGTGACAGGCTTGGTCCAGCGATTTCCAAAGATAATGTCGGTGCGGCAATCTCTGATCTTATGCAAGTTTACGTTGACCAACGTGATAATGATGAGCGGATGTTAGATACCTATCGTCGTGTTGGCGTAGAGCCATTCAAAGAGTATGTGTATCGTGAAGAAGCGGGGAATGAATAATGATTTTAACTAATGATAAAGTAATTGTTCGTGAACTAGGATTGAGTAAACCTTCTTCAATTGCTGCAAATGACTTTGCTCATTGTTTGATTGCAACGCCAGCAAAGGGCGAGAAAGCCGAAGAACTGACATTAGCTGATTTACCTAATCAAAGAGTGAGTGTGCCTTTAGCCTTTTGGCAAGCACACAAAACGGAACTATTGGCTCGCGAACATGAAGTTGCCGTGCAATTAGCGGCAGCCGACTTTGCAGAAGATATTCTCGAAGATCTAGAAGAAGTAAAAACCATTGTCTTACCTTTTGAAGCGGTAGTTGATGGACGTTCTTACACACACGCTTATTTACTACGTATTCGATATGGTTTTCAAGGTGAAATTCGTGCAGTAGGTGATGTGCATTATGATCAGCTCAATTTCTTAGCGCGATCAGGCTTTGATGCATTTGAATTGCCTGAAGGGGAAAGTTTAGAAGCCGCCTGTCAGGCCTTTGAGATTTTTTCAGAAGTGTATCAACCATCCGCTGATGGTGGAAACTTGGTATTTGCTAGACGAAGGCCTCTTCACTAGCTTTCTATTTTAACTAGCGTTGAACTGGTCAGTATTTCTTTACTGGCCTAAACTTTTTATTTTAAAAAACTTGCCATTAGGCGAGAGGGAATAGTTATGTCTATTGATATTGTAAAATTGAATGCAGCAGTCACAGGAAAAAGCCCACAAGAGATCATTGAGGCGGTACTTGCAAAAGATCCAAATTCTTTTGTTACCACTAATTTTAGCCCTTATGAGACCGTTATTTTGCATTTGCTAACGGAGGTTAAGCCAGATATTCCAGTCGTTTGGATTGATTCTGGTTTAAACAAGCCTGAAACTTACGAATTTGCGGAATTAGCAATCGATGAGTTAGATTTGAATGTATCGGTGTTCACCCCTGCGGTAACAGCTGCTCGTTTACGCACCACCCTTGGCGGCATACCAAATATTGAAGATGAGCGTCATTCTGAATTTACACGTCAATTTAAAATTGAACCCTTTGAGCGTGCTATGAAAGCTCAGCCATATAAAACATGGTTTACCGCTGTGCGCCGTGATCAAACTGCGGTTCGTGCCAATATGGACTATATTGCACAAGGACCTTTTGGCTTGACTAAGATTGCTCCATTATTAGATTGGACTGAAGCAGATATGCAAGAACATGTTGAAAAATATGACTTGCCAAATGAAACGAATTATTTTGACCCTACTAAGGCCGAAAATGATCGCGAATGCGGTCTACATACCTTAAAGGTTGCATGATCTAATTGGGGAATTTAATATGAATACTTCTGCTAAGACACATATCACGTTTGTGAAAAAGATTATGTCAGATGGTCGCTTGTGTACCAAGTGTGCTGAAGTGTCAGAACGCTTAGAACGAGATGGCTTGCTTGAACAAGTTAATTATATTGCCGTTGCGGATAGTAAGAATTCAGACTCCGAAGGCATGTTGTTGGCATTGAAGCATAAGGTTGAAAGAGCGCCATTTTTTATTGTTGAAGATGCAGATGGCCAAGTGCAAACATTTGATGTGTATTTCAAGTTCAAACGTTTTTTTGAAAAACATATTGAATCAAAAATACCTGTCGCTGAACTTACTTAGGTTTATTTTTATAAAAGCTCAATCTAAGGGTTGAGCTTTTTATTTTGAAAATAACAAAGCTATGCTATGTTATTGAAATGTCAAAAAGACCTGCCTTATCTCAACGGATTGCGAATAGCGCGTATCTATCTCGACTTGCAAACTTAGATGCTGTCTCAGAGATAGGAGATGTTGAAAATACTGATGCCGATGAATTGTTGAAAACGATTATTGACGAGGTCAATAATTTTCGCGTCAAAGATGGTTCTGATCAAATTAAACCAAGCGATGAAACGCAATCTTTCCTAATAACTGCGAAATCTAAGTTTGCTTTTGCGTGGTCTGTTGCTCAGTTGAATCAGTCTATTGAATTTGCGGACTTGGGTAAATATCAAAGCCTGTTCTCTGATGCAACAATCGATTGCGCTTTACGAGCCGCTTGGTACTCTGACGGCTTAACTCAAATCCACAAACATTTGCCTAAAGATAGTGACTCAGTGCCTGGTTTATTTGTATTGGGTTTAGGAAAGCTGGGGGGATTGGATTTGAATTTTTCTAGCGATGTTGACTTGGTTGCTTATTATTGTGACAAAACTTTGCCAATTCCTAAAGCAATTGGCCAAGGATATATTGTTAATAAAGTACTGCAAAAGTTGACGAATATTCTGACTAATGACAATAAAGTTGATTTTATTTGGCGGGTAGATTGGCGTTTGCGTCCTGAAGCATCTTCAAGTTTATTAACTATGAGCACTGATGCTGCGAAAGAATTTTATTTTTATCGCGCTTTACCTTGGCATCGCTTAGCGATGATGAAAGCACGGGTTGTCGCTGGAGAAATACCCCTAGGGCAAGAGTTTTTAGAAGAACTGCAACGATTTGTTTGGCGGCAAAACCTTGATTTAAGAGCGATTGATGAACTAGCGCATATGAAAAAACGCATCAATCTTGAACATCCTGGTTTGAAACACCAACGCACTCAAAGAGAGCCCATTGAAAAGGAATGTGCAGGCTTTAACGTTAAATTGGGTAGTGGTGGTATCCGAGAAATTGAGTTCATTATCAATGGTTTGCAGTTGCTATGGGGAGGAAAAAAACCTTCTATGCAAATCACCAACACCTTAGAAGCCTTATCGATTCTTAGTGAATATGGATATCTGGATGAAGTTGATGCTTTAGTTTTGTCGAATAGTTATTGTTTTTTTCGAGACTTGGAAAATCATATTCAAATATTGAATAATGCACAAACGCACATTGTACCTACTGAAGTGCGGCTACAAGAGCAATTGATTGGCTTAAGACAATCGGCGGACCATGCAAAAGAATTTTCTATCGCTTGGCAAAATTTGTGCGTAAAAGTTTTTAAGCATCGATCGCAAATTAATTTATTGTTTGAGGAGTTTTTTCAGGCGGAAACAGCATCTCAATTAGATGCCTATGAATTACCTGATGATTGGGAAGAAGTATTAGATGATCGCTCGAAAGCAGTTATCGAAAATTGGACTACTGGTTTCACTCAATATGGCGTGCCTAACATTATGGCTGTTTCTCTGGAGCCTTTGTCGCAACAGTTATTGTCTGCTGTTTTTGAAGATTCAGGGAATATTGATATCAATCAACACCTCATTAGTATTGATAACTTTTTAGGTTCATTGAGAAATACAACGCAGTATTTTCGTTTGCTCGCGAGTTACCCTAATTTAGTGGAAAGTATTGTTCCTCCATTGTTGTATTCCCCTCATATGGGAAAGTTGCTAAAACAGTCTCCGCATATCATTGATAACCTTATTGCTCCTGAAGACTCAGCAGGCATACTTTCTCGCATACAACGCTATGAAGAACAAGCAAGTTCAGTGTTTGTTAGTCGAGATTATGGTATTCGCTTAGAAAGCATAAGGCGTTATGTAAACGAGAATTTGTATGAATCATATTTAGCCTTCATGCAAGGTCAACTCCCGGTCAAGATGTTTCAACTGAGCCTGACTCGTTTAGCTGAATGTACACTGTCAGCATCAATTGAAATTGCCAGACAAGAGCTTCAACTGGATGAGCTGCCCTTAGTTGTATTGGGAATGGGCAAGCTGGCAATGTCACGAATGTCACCTTTGTCAGATTTGGATCTTGTCTTTATTTTTGCAGATGGTTTTGATTTAGATACAGCGCAAAAAGTTGTTTCTCGTTTACAAACAATCCTAGGAATGGAATTGAAAGAAGGAATAGCATATGAATTGGATACCAGGTTAAGGCCCTCAGGTCGATCAGGTCCTCCTACTGTTTTTCTGAAAGGTTTCCGCGAGCATCATATGCAAAGAGCTAAAAATTGGGAACATATTGCTTTATTGCCTTCACGTATTGTGGCTGGCGATCCTGAGTTGGCTAAAGCAGTTATCCAGATTAAGCATGATATTTTCAAGAAACAGCGTGACCAAAAACAATGGTTCATTGACGCAAAAAAAATGTGGCAACGAGTCGCTGATCAGCGTATCAAAGAAGTTGATGCCAGTGTTGTCAGTTCAAAGCTACGCAGGGGTGGTTTGATGCAAGCTGAATACTTGGCTGTTTGCTTTTGTATTGACCAACTATCCAAAATGGATTTTTATCAATCAAATAAAAAGCATATTGATCGATTTTCGTATTTGCTCAAAGCCGCTCAAACGAATCATAAATTTGATATTGATCTGGATCATGCAATTGAATTTTGGTCGACAGTGCAAATTTGGGAAAGATTGCTAGGTCTTGAAGATGGTTCGTATGAAGACATGCCAGAGCATCTACAGCAAATAATGCTTCAACAATTGGGTTGTGCCTCAATGAAGGACTTCTATGCTCAAGCAGAGAAAATTAGTCAGCAAGTTGAGCATGTGATGCAAATTTATTTCTCAGAATGTCCACTACAAGAAAATGAACTAGAAGAATGGCAAGAAAAAAACGTATCGTGGATATGAATGAAGGAAAACTAAAGAGTGTAGTTACAAAATTAAAAGCCATAAAAAGTATCTTAAAAGTTAGTTTTTTCCTGTGTTTTTTAGGTATTTTAATACAAACAAGTGCGGCTAAATCGACTGAAGCTCAAAATGATTGGCTTATTGGGAGTTGGTTGCTGACTTATGATCCTGATGGCGACCCTCAAGATATGTTGAGTTTTTATCCTGAAGGGAAGTTTTTGGCGACAGAAGTATTGTCGCAACGATCTATTCAGGGTATTTATGAAGTAAAACAAGGTATTATCGAAATAGCCATAGGCCAGTCATTTGAAATGCAACTGGCTTATGATGAGGTGAAAGATAAGTTGTATTTTTATTCGAAAGAAACTCAAAAAACATCTCACTACACCAAGCAAAACTAAGCATTTTTAATAATTCAGTCATTTTTAATAATTAAGTGTTGAACAAGCGATGGTGTATCGAAACTTTGTTTTGCTCAAAATTTCACTAAAGAACGCAGTTGTACTCTTAGTTTTATTAAGTTTTCCAAGCATCACTTATGCATATGTGACTTGGCCAGCGTTGTACGCTGAAACGAAGATCAATACGATACCGGTAATTACAATCGGGATTGTTATTGAGTTCTTTTTGATTCGTTGGCTATTCAAGCTGAATATCAGTAATGCGATCAAATATACTCTTGTAGCTAATATAGTTTCAGGGGTTTTGGGCTTGTTTTTAAGGCCTGCATCCGGAGTGATGTGGGAATCATCGATTGGACAATTGGTGATGGGGATATTTGCTTGGAGTACCTTCAATCCGATTGCATGGTTTTCTGTGCCTGTGATCGGAGGGATGTTGAATTCGGTTCTTGAATTGCTGACTATTCGCTTTATATGGAAATATGAGTTCGACAAGAAAAACTTTTATTTTCTCTGGTTAGCAAATAGCTACACATTGGGTATTGCAACTCTCTGGGTAGTTAAACTCAATTCATAAGATGATAATTATAAAAAACGCTAAAAAATACAGATAAAAAAGCAGAGCTAATGGCTCTGCTTTTTAGTGTCACTAGTAAAGAGTTTTTGTTGGAACTAGCTTTCAACAAATGCTCTTTCAATCACATAATGTCCAATATCGTTTCGTACTGTTTCTCTATAGCCCATTCCATCTAGAATTGCACAAAGATCTTTCAGCATTGAAGGGCTGCCACACAACATGAATCGATCGTTTTCTAAATTCATTGGCGGTAAGCCAACCGATTCAGCAAGTTTGCCGCTAGTAATAGCATCTGTTAAACGGCCTTGTGTGTGGAAGTCTTCACGAGTGACTGTTGGGTAGTAAATCAATTTTTCTTTGACGGTGTCTCCAAAAAATTCATTTTCAGGTAATTCATTTTGAATGAAGTCTTGATAAGCTAATTCTGAAACATAGCGAACGCCATGCGTTAAAATGATTTTGTCGAACTTCTCATAGACTTCAGGATCTTTGATGATGCTCATGAATGGAGCAAGACCAGTTCCTGTTGCTAATAAATATAAATTCTTTGCAGGTAATAAACGGTCAGCAACTAATGTGCCAGTCGATTTTGAGTTGACTAAAATCTTATCGCCAACTTTGATTTTTTGCAGTTTTGATGTCAGTGGACCATCAGGAACTTTAATGCTGAAGAACTCAAGGTTTTCTTCATAGTTGGCACTTGCCATGCTGTATGCACGCATTAAAGGTTTGCCGTTTTCGTCTTCTAGGCCAATCATAGTAAAATGACCGCTCTCAAAACGAAACCCAGGATCACGAGTTGTCGTGAATGTAAAAAGAGTATCGTTCCAGTGGTGAACGCTTAAAACTTCTTCTTCGCGAATTTGTGCTGCCATGTGTTTACCTCAAAATAAACGTTGGTGACTTAACCGTTTGCGAGTTATGAATGACGTATTAATAACGGAATGTTATGTCATCGAGCAATAACCATGCGCGCGGATTATAACGATATTATATCGTGTTGTATATTCGAAAAACAGTTATTCAAAGATTTTATGTTCGAAAAAACCGAATAATTTTTTATTAGCATATATGTTTATGTTATATTGCCGGCTATGAGATATACATTAAGACAATTAGAAGTATTTCTGGAAGTCGCTAGATCGGGTAGTTTAACGGCAGCAGCTAATCAATTAGCGATGTCACAATCTGCGGCAAGCGGAGCTTTGAAAGAGTTAGAAACACGTTTTGATACACAATTATTTGACCGTGTTGGTAAGCGTCTTAAGATCAATCCTTCAGGACGCGCTTTACAAACAAAAGCAGAAGAATTATTGCAACGTGCAGCTGATTTAGAGTCTTCTTTAATTAAGCAAGGCGAGTTTGGGTCAATCAAACTTGGCGCAACGATGACGATAGGCAACTATTTATTTGTTGATATGTTTACTGAGTTTAAGCAAAAGTATCCGCATGCAAATATTGACTTATCAGTAGGGAATACCCGCGAAATTGTAGACAAGGTTCTTAATTATCAAGTGGATCTTGGTTTAATTGAAGGTGAAGTAAATGAACCGGATATTGACGTTATTCCTTGGCGTAATGATGAAATGGTAATTGTCTGTTCTCCTGAGCATCCATTGGCAGGAAATGAAAAACCACTGACACGGGAGCAGTTAGTTAGCTTAGATTGGATTGTTCGAGAGAAAGGTTCCGGTACACGTCAAACGTTTGAACGCGGTATGTATGGCATTTTGCAAGATTTGAATTACGTCCTTGAGCTTGAACAGATTGAAGCAATGAAAAGGGCGGTAACCTTGAATCTTGGAGTATCTTGTTTATCGAAAATTTCGGTTGAACATGAAATCGCTAGAGGCGATTTGGTAGAGTTGAATGTCAAAGATCGCCAGTTCACGCGTTATTTTTATGTCGTTTTACATCGAGATAAATTTTTAACAGATGATGTTGTAAAGTGGTTGGATTACTGCGGCTTGCGTATAGAAGAGATATTCTTCTTCAGAGAGCAATCTTAAGCTTTAAAAGCGCGAGATAAAAATAACAATAAAAGCCCATACAGTTAAATTGTACGGGCTTTTTTGTAAGAATTCTTTTTATTAGTCTCTATTATCTTGGCGTAATGATGGTAAAGCACGACCTTCACGTTTGATAACGCTAAGGCAAATGAAGCCAAAAACCATCATTGCACTGACGATATATAGTGGCAAATTAAAGCTCCCTGTCGTTTCTGCAACAACACCTGAGACTATCGGTGAAATGATTTGCGCCAAACTATAACCTAAAGTCAATTGCGCCATGACTTGTGTGGCTCGATAGCGATATTTATAAGCAATGACTTTGAGGGTTAATGACACAATTCCCATGAAAGACAAGCCAAACAATAATGCACTGAAGGCAATAGATCCAAAAGAAGTGAAAAAAGTCATTAACAGGTTGCTGGCTATATTGATGATGAATGCTGTACGAATAGCGTTCAGAAAACCAATACGATGCGCTACTTTTTCCCAGATATAGGGAGCAGGTGCAGCAGCAAGGCCGACAAATATCCACATTAAAGTGCCTTGGTTGCGCAAGGGAATATACTCTGCAATCAAAGAAGTGAAAGTCACATTGATTGTGTTGCTGAAACCAGCGCATATATAAGCGGCAGTAATCATTAAGAGCCATTTCTTAGAAGGTTCTTCTTCTTTGCGGTTGTCGTACTGTTTAGCTTCCTCAATTTGTTCTTTGTCTGGAAAAGGCAGTAAGAAAAATGCAGGAATCGCAAATAAAGCACCAAAGCCTGCAAGGGCAAACCATTGTCCTTGCCAAGGAACACCGCCTAGTAACTGTTTGGCGGCAAAGTCAACGATGACTGCGCCTAAAATAATGCCTAAACCTAAGCCAGAAAAGTGAATGCCGAGGTCTTCTTCATGGCCGTTACGTTCTAACCATTTGGCGATAAGTCCTGTGCCCAACATGAAGACTAGCGCTGTTGATATCCCACTGAAAAAACGGCTTAAATACCAAATAAGCGAATTCTCATGGAAACCCATGATAGCAGTTGCAAGTACTGCGACGACGAGACCATAGCGATAGAAAAAATCTTGAGCCCTTAAATCTCGTAATAACCAGACCATGAACAAGCCGGCGAGATAGCCAATGTAGTTCCAACCGGCTAACCAGCCAGCCAAACTCTCAGTCATGCCGATTTGATTTTGCATGTAAGGAATCATAGGAGTGAAAGAGTAGCGTGCAATTCCCATCGCGAGAATCAGTGCGCATACGCCTGAAAAAAGGACGCTATATTTTGAATTTCGGATGATGTTAATCAATGCTCTGCTCCGTTTTTATATTCAGTCTATTAATGTTCAATCTAATTGTTTGTCTTGGTATCGTCAGTGCTGTTGATAGTGCTATTACAATGCTAATGCTTTACCCGTGATGGTTTCACGCAATTTTGCGGTTAACTCATTCGGTGTTGTACTGTGGCGTAAAGCATCAACAAGATTGCCTTCTTGATCAATGATGTAGTATCGAGAAACATGCTCAAACAGGTAATCATTGGCCTTGTCTTTAGTGCGTTTGAAATAAGCACCATACTGTTCAGCCGTTTTTTGTACTACGTCATCAGTACCTGTGATACCCATAATATTAGGGTGAAAATATTTGGTGAACTGCTCTAGGCTTTTTAAGTTGTCACGTTCTGGGTCAATGCTGATCATTAAACCTTGGGTTTTCTCGAGTTCTTCCGCAGACATTTTATTCAATGCCGATTGAATAATACCCATAGAGTTTGGGCACACTTCAGGGCAGCTCATGAAGCCAAAATACATCACTACAGCCTTACCTTTGAAATCGCTCAGTGAAACATCACCTTCAGAGGATTGCAGGGTAAAGTCACCACCTAATTCCGCAAACGTTCTCGGTGT
>CALKZN010000021.1 GCA_938002995.1 uncultured Arenicellaceae bacterium
TACATCGATGAATGGGTAAAAACCATTAAAGAATATATCGCCAGTATGTAAAACATTATCTTTAGTAAAGTGCACAACACTGTCGCCATCAGTATGGGCATTGGGGATATGTATGATTTCAATGCCTTCATCGTTTAAGTGCAAATGCATTTCTTGAGTGAAAGTTACTACAGGAAGGGCGACTTCTGGATAGGCCTTGACGTTGCTATTAAAAGCCTTGATAAAATTATCCACGGTCAAACGTTTGCGAACATTTTCATGAGCGACAATGATACTTCCTTGTTTACCAAAGTTTTCATTGCCACCTGTGTGATCAGCATGCCAGTGAGTATTTAAAACAAATTTTGGAGTTGATCCACCGAGCTTTTTGATTTCATCAAGAATGCTAGCGGTCATTGGGGCGAATTTATCATCAATTAAAAAAGTTCCGTCTTTTCCAATTGAAACGCCAATATTGCCGCCTTTACCGTGTAAAAGATAAATCGAGTCAGACACTTTTTGTGATCTAATCGTATTCGCTTTCTCGTCTGCTGAAATAGCATAGTTTGCACCTAACAGTGATGCAGTAACGATAAGACTAGTTGAAATTTTTTTAGCGGCTGCAAATGCTTGCATGGATCTATCCTCTGAATAATTATTATAAATACTTATTAATTATGAGCCTTTAAGAGTAATAGGTAATGCAATGTTATTGAATGTTCATTTTTATAATTCATATAGGATCATTACAATTTTCTAGTAAGAAAAGCTTATAATCATGTTGTGCAGATTCAACAAAATATTCAACTTCAAAAACTCAATACTATGGCAACGCCAGCGTATGCCAAATGGTTTGCTGTGGTCCAGCAAGATCAAGATATTCTTGCAGCCTTAGATTTCTGCGAACAACAACAATGTGACTATCTGGTCCTTGGAGAAGGCAGCAATTCTTTATTCATCAGTGATTTAGATGTGTTGGTGATAGCCAATCGAATAGGTGGGGCGGGTCAAATTGCTGATTTGTTTGCTGATGTGAATAACCAGGCAATAAACCGAATCAATGACACGCAAGACTATAGTGATTTTCAAATTGGTGCAGGTGTCAATTGGCATCAATTAGTGGAACAGTCTTTGCAATATGGATATTACGGGCTTGAGCATATGGCACTCATTCCTGGTCTAGTTGGAGCAGCGCCTATTCAAAATATTGGTGCTTATGGCTGTGAGGTCAAAGATCTACTGGTTTCAGTGCGTGCTTTTGACACGAAACAAAAAAAGTTTATTGAGTTAGATCACTCAGAATGTCAGTTTGCTTACCGTGATAGTCTTTTTAAGCATAATCCAGAGCGATATATTATTACGTACGTCACACTCAGGCTGCAGAAGCATTCTCAAGAGTTTTCTTTGGACTCAATGTATCCAGCTTTGCAAGATGTTCTCAGCAAGCATCAAACAATCAATCAATTCGATATTTTTCAGGCAGTTTGTGAAGTGCGTCAATCGAAATTGCCAAGCCCAAAAGATATTCCCAATTCAGGTAGTTTTTTCAAAAACCCTATTGTGTCGACTCAGCAGAAAGTTGATTTACAAAAACAATTTCCTGAACTAGTGAGTTATTCGGTTCCAGAAGGTGCAAAATTAGCTGCCGGTTGGCTAATAGAGCAAGCTGGTTTGAAAGGTTTCTTTGCTGAAAATGGCGTGGGTTGCTATGAAAAGCAGGCATTGGTTGTTGTTAACCCAGACAAAGCAGAGGGACAAGCGGTGTTAGATTTTTCCAAATATGTGCAAACCACTATCTATGAAAAATTTGGTGTTATGTTAGAAATTGAACCGCGTTTATATCAATCCCAAGGAAATACACTTTCCTGTCAAAGTTAATAACGGTCAGCTATTAAGTGAACTAAGCGTTAAATTTCTCGAGTCGTACGGAAGATGACATCAGGCCAACGTTCTTGAGTGAGGTTCAAATTCACCATATTAGGAGCCACATAAGTGAGTGCTTCCGAGCCATCAAGCGCAATATTCACTTCATTCTTTTTACGAAAGTCACGTTCCATCTGATCATCAGGAAACTCCAACCAACGAGCTGTTGAGACTTGGACATTTTCGAAAGAGCATTCAACGCTATATTCAGAGAGTAAACGATGAGCAACGACATCGAATTGCAAAATACCGATTGCGCCTAAAATTAAATCATTGTTGATCAATGGACGAAAAATTTGCGTTGCCCCTTCTTCAGAGAGTTGATCTAAGCCCTTGTTCAAAGCTTTTGCGCGCAATGGGTCTTTTAAACGAACACGTCTGAACAGTTCTGGTGCAAAGTTTGGGATGCCTGTGAATTTGAGTGCTTCACCTTCTGAGAAGGTGTCGCCAATTTGAATGGTGCCATGATTGTGCAAACCGATAATGTCACCTGCATAAGCCTCTTCTGAGGCTTCGCGTTTATCTGCCATAAATGATGTGGCGTTATTAATAGTGACAGTTTTGCCTGTACGTACCTGGAATAGTTTTTTGCCTTTGATGAATTTGCCGGAATTAATCCGCATAAAGGCAATCCGATCATGGTGAGCAGGGTCCATATTTGCTTGAATTTTAAAGACAAAGCCAGTCATTTTTTCTTCACTGGAATCCACCGTCCGAGTTTCTGTATCACGGCCAATCGGTGATGGCGCATGTAATGCAAAGTTGTCCATGAGTTCGACAACGCCATAGTTATTAATAGCGGAACCAAAGAATACTGGCGTTAATTCGCCTTCTAAATACATTTCTAGATCAAACTCATTGCTGGCGCCTTGAACTAACTCAACCTCATCACGCAGATCATCGGCAAAAGAGCCTAAGCGAGCGCTTGTTTCGTCGCTGTGAAGGCCTTTGATAAATTCATCTTCATCTGCGTTATTGCCAGGTCTGCCAGAAAACAAATGGATGGTGTCATCATAAAGTCGATACAAACCTCTAAACTCTTTACCGCCACCAATTGGCCAAGTCATAGGTGCACAATCAATTTTTAGAACTGACTCAACTTCATCTAATAGTTCAATGGGTTCTTTACCGTCGCGATCCATTTTATTGATGAATGTCATGATTGGCGTGGTACGCAAACGACAGACTTCCATTAATTTGATGGTCCGTTGTTCTACGCCTTTGGCGACGTCAATCACCATCAATGCTGAATCAACTGCAGTAAGTGTTCGATAAGTGTCTTCTGAGAAGTCTGCGTGTCCTGGTGTGTCAAGTAGGTTGATGATGCACTCTTTATAGGGGAATTGCATGACTGATGATGTCACGGAAATTCCACGCTGTTGTTCTAGTTCCATCCAGTCAGAGGTTGCATGTTTGGCTGTTTTTCGTGCGCGGACATTGCCCGCTTGTTGGATGGCGCCACCGGACAATAATAGGCGTTCAGTGATCGTGGTTTTACCCGCATCTGGGTGAGAAATGATAGCAAAGGTTCGGCGTTGTGAAATTTCTGAAGACCAAGACATAATGATAAAACCAATTGTATGAAGCTAATACTCAAGTTTACTTATCTAGATCAACAAATAGTTCAACTAGGAGAGTGTGCTGAGTGAGTGTAAAACGCGCGTATTATAACCGAATGTCTGTGGAAAAATGACTTTCTGTTAAGTAATCATGGCCTTCTATTGAGATTGTTGATTAAAAAATCATCATATGACAAACAAGTCATAAACATGTTTTTACCCTTTTTATTCGACATATTTCGTTTTGAACGCACTGTATTGGTGCTTAGCTCAGTGCTAAACGATATCGCTGATATATAAGAATTTTGAATAACAGTAAAATACACTATGTCTACTTTTGTTGATGGGCTTGCCACTGCGGCCCAAACTATCATAGCTCCTGTAGCAAATTTGATTGCTCGAGTTTATGTGGGTTTGATTTTTTTTCAATCAGGTTTATCCAAGGTAGAAGATTGGCAAACCACATTGAGTAAGTTTCAGACCGAGTGGGCTTTGCCTATATTATCTCCAGGGATGTCAGCATGGTTGGCAACTGCAGGAGAGATGGTGTTATCTATCATGTTGATCATTGGTTTTTTCACCCGTTTTTCAGCCTGTGGTCTCTTGATCATGGTGCTTATCATTGAATTTGTGGTCTTCAATGGCGCTAGTGCTGATCGACAATATTATTATTGGATGTTGATTTTTGGTTTCTTAGTCGGTTATGGCGGTGATAAATTATCTATTGATGCTTTCCTATCACGCAAAAAAGATCGCCGTTTTTAATCTAAGCGCTACTCTAGTTTATATGTAGATAGAACCTCTGTATTGGGCTGTAGTCGAAACTACAAACAAACTATAGTCGAGAAAGTGTTAGATATTTTCGAGATGACGTAAAATAGCTTTATTTAAATGAATCTCTCAGGCTGCTACCCCTCCCAATGACCGCCATAATTAACTCCCCTTATGTTGGACGATACGCGCCAAGTCCCACTGGGCGTTTGCACTTTGGTAATTTACGTACAGCATTATTGGCATGGTTACATGCACGCTTACATAAAGGTGAATTCTTGCTGAGGTTTGATGATTTAGATACGCCGCGAGTTGTTGCTGGTTCAGAAGCTCAAATCATGGCAGATTTAACATGGCTAGGCATTGATTGGGATGGCGATGTTTATCGTCAATCAGACCACTTAAAAGACTATCAATCTGCACTTAATTATCTATCCGAACAAGGTTTAACCTATCCTTGTTACTGTTCACGTAAAGATATTCAGCAAGCAGTCAGTGCTCCGCATGGCGCAACACCGGTTTATCCAGGCGTATGCAAAAATCTGTCTGTGCAAGAGCAAAATATCAGAGCTGAAAATAAACAAGCGGCAATCAGACTCCATGTGAATGATGAAGAGATTTTATTTGTTGATGGCTTAGCTGGAGAACAAAAACAATCCATGCGACAAGACTGCGGTGACTTTGTGATCAAACGTGCAGATGGTTTGTTTGCCTATCAATTAGCTGTCGTAGTTGATGATATTGCCCAAGGCGTGACTGATGTTGTTCGTGGCGCGGATTTATTAGACTCTAGTACTCGACAAATTTATTTATTTCAACAGCAGAATAGCGCACCGCCGAAATACTGGCATGTGCCGTTATTGATGGATGCACAAGGACAGCGTATGGCAAAACGAGATGGTTCTGATTCGATTGAGGAATGGCGAAAAAGCAGCCGCACGGCGGAACAATTAATCGCAGACTTAGCAATCAGCTTAGGCCTTATTTCAAAACAATCTACAGAAATTACTGCGACAGAACTACTAGGGAGTCTGACTCTAGACAGCTTTGTAAAAACGCTTATTGTTTAACTTAAGGCCTAACGGTTTAAGAAAGCTGTTAACGCCGCTTGCATACTCTCACAATCTTTCAACCCTGCTAATTCACGAATTGAATGCATCGCAAGTTGTGGAATGCCGATATCTAGTGTTTGTATACCAAGTTCAGTTGCAGTGATTGGGCCAATCGTTGAGCCGCAACCCATATCAGAGCGGACCACAAAAGATTGAATGGGAATATCATTTTTTTGGCATAAATGTCTGAAGTCAGCCGATGTAATGCTATTGCTTGCATAACGCTGATTAGCATTAATTTTGATGACAGGTCCTAGGTTCAATATAGGGCTATGCTCAGCGTCATGCTTGTCACGATAATTTGGATGCGCGGCATGCGCGTTATCTACAGAAATTAAACGTGAACGCTGAATTGCTTGATGTAAGTTTTCGCCAAAAATTTGTTCTAATACCGAGCCTAGAAAAGGACCTTGAGCGCCACAAGCAGAGGATGACCCTACCTCTTCGTGGTCGGTGCTGACAAACACACTGCTGTGGTTGTCATCCGAGTTGATCAAAGCTTGTAAACCTATATAAGAGCTCAGTAAGTTATCTAGTCGCGCGCTGGCGATGAACTCTTGGTTTAAACCAATCACTGCGGAAGTTTGAGTATCATAGCAACTCAGCTCATAGTCCAAGATCTCGGCAGCATCTTTGGTGGCGCATTGTTTTAATAATAAAGCTTTGAAAGAGTCTTCATCTTTGAGAGTGTCTCCCGTTGCTAATAAGATAGGCAGGTGTAGTTGCGCATTAACGGTTCGGTTTTTATTGGCTTCTCGGTCTAAGTGGATCGCCAAACTAGGGATACTTGCAATTGCTTGTTCAAAATCGATTAACTCTTCAAATCGTTGTCCAGATTTAGTGATGCCACTAACACGACCCGCGATTGATAAATCTCGATCGAACCAAGGGTTTAATAAAGCGCCACCATAAACTTCAACGCCTAGTTGGTAATAATCCGTTTTGATATCGGCATTAGGTTTGATTTTTAAACAGGGGCTATCCGTATGAGCGCCGATAATATGCAATGCTTCATCATGTTTTTTACCTACCTTAAAGGCAATAATAGAAGAGCCATTACGAGTGACATAGTAGCGACCTTGAGCTTCAAGCTCCCATTTTTCACTATCAGATAAACGAACATAACCCGCTTGATCTAGCAAAGCAGCTGAAGTTTTCACCACATGGAACGGTGTAACACCGGCATTTAAAAATTCGCGTAAAGATTGTTGGCTAAATTGACTCATTATGTTTTGTTTATTGACTATGTTTATTACAAGATTGCGTATAATCTGCATAGTTTAACACTAGATTAAAGAAAACAAATCAATATGCTGTATTCGATTTTACTGATTATCGCCTTGTTTGTGATTTTTCGCACTTACGCCAAAAAATCCAAAGGATTGCCGCCTGAACAGAAGAAAAAAATGTTCAGAATGTGGATGCTTGGTGCGGCGGCAGTTGGAGTCGCAGTGCTAGCCTTTGCAAAAGGAAATTTAATTGCAGGTGCGATCGCTTCAGGAGTTGCTTTAATTTCAAGAGCTGCGCCGTTGCTGAAATATGCGCCATTGTTGAAATCGATTCTTGGTAAAAGCGCCAATGCGCAAAACTCTGAACAATCTCAATCAAAACCTGCTCCGCAGGCAACTATGGACAAAGCGCAAGCTGCGGATATCTTAGGTGTTGATATTAATGCAAGTGAAGAAGAGATCACCGCAGCACATAAACGCTTAATTCAAAAAGTACACCCAGACAAAGGTGGCTCGGATGCACTTGCTATTCAGATTAATACTGCGAAGAAAGTATTGCTGGATTGAGATAGAGGTCACTTAAACACTTAGTTTGAGAAGCTCAGCTAGATTTGCTTTCTTTGATCCGTTTAGTTTCGGCCTCTATCATTTCACGTAATTCTTGAAGATTATTCTGTACTCTTTGCGCTCCTATTTGCGCACCTTTAGCGGATAATTGAGGCGTTTTTGCTATAATTTTTTTGCCAGTTGGAGTCGAATAAAAGGCATTGAGTTCTTTCAATTCGGTAGCTGTGAATTCACTTGCATAGATGTCGATTAATTCAGGTTTTAGACTTTCATAACTCATGTGTTTTGCAAAGAATCTTAACATCACATCTTTATAAGGTTTCAATTGAGGTTTACTGTTTAATTGAATTTGTAGCATCTGTTCAATTGTTTGATCAAGAATTACCTTTAAGTTCATGTTTTCAATCAACAGGGTTGCTTCTTCTTTAGAAGTTTTAGCTGCCGAGTTTTGATTTGCTACATTTGTAGGAGTTGAGTTGCAACCTGTGATTAGTAGGCAAACTAAGAATATTATTAGAATGTTAATTTTCATAATTTAAGTAAATTTTTTGAGAATTATATAAAAACTTGAGTATATATTATTTGAATTTAGATCTTTTTATTGATTCAAAACAGCAGCAATCGAATCCGTTACATAGTCAATGTTAGCGCTAGAAAGCCCTGCCATATTCAGGCGTGTTGAGTTCAGGATATAGATGCCGTATTCGCTGCGAAGTTTCAATGCGTCTTCTAGTTCAATACCTAAAAATGAAAACATACCTTGATTTTGAGTAATAAAGCTAAAGTCTTTTTTACTTTGTTTGCTGTTTAACTTGTCAGTGAATTCTTGACGTAAGTTTTGCACATGAGCGCATATTTCAATCACTTCATCTTTCCACATTGTGGTCAGTCCAGCATCACTTAAAATAGTGCCGACAATTCCTCCGCCATGAAAAGGCGACATGCTATAGCTTTTGCGCATTAACGAAATAGCATTAGTTTTTGCCGCCTCCGCTTGTTTCGCATTTTTGTTGATAAAAAGCGCAGCGCCGGTGCGCTCGCGATATAAGCCAAAATTCTTGGAACAAGAAGCAACAACGATCACTTCTGGAAGGCGTTCGGCAGCAATGCGTAAACTATAGGCATCGTCATCTAATGATTTCCCGAAACCTTGATAGGCTATGTCAAACCATGGAATGAGCCCTTGGCGTTCAGCGACATCGATCACTTGATCCCATTGAGATTTGCTTAGATCTGCGCCAGTCGGATTGTGGCAGCAGGCGTGGAACAATACTAAGTCACCGGCAGGTATTATTTCTAAGGCTGCGAGCATGGCGTCGAAATCAACTAAGCCAGTAGTGTGATCGTAATACGGATATTCAGCAGTTATTAAGCCCGCACTTTCGATCAATGGGAAATGATTTCCCCAAGTTGGTGTGCTGAACCAAACAGTGGCGTTTGGGTTTGCATTGAACACAGTCTCAGCCGCTAGGCGTAGAGCGCCACAGCCACCAGGAGTCATGCAAACAGAGCTTCGATCAGCTAGAGATTTGGACAGCTCTTCTCCCAATAGCAAAGTGTGCATGCCTTGTAGAAATTTTGGGTCACCTTGTTGAGCGATATAGACTTTCGAGTCTTGCTCATCAATCATGTGTTGTTCGGCAGCTTTGACGGCTTTGAAAATTGGCGTGTTACCCGTGTCTGTTTTATAGACACCAACACTTAAATTGACTTTGTTAGGGTGATCACTTTTCAAGAATTCTTGGCCTAAGCCAAGGATTGGATCTGGTGGAAGAATTTTTAATGTTTCAAACATGATAACAATGCCTTTTTGTTGGTCGTTTTAAAAAATGCGGCGTGATATTTAATGATCTAAAGCGCGAATAATATAGCGTTCAAAGATAGCTCGCTATTACTTTTTTGACTCATCAATGAGGCTTAAGACTACTCTCTATTGGCGGTTTGTAAACACTGTTATGAGTAGTGTTTTGTCAAATAAGATAATTC
>CALKZN010000022.1 GCA_938002995.1 uncultured Arenicellaceae bacterium
TCTAATATTCTTAAAGGATTTGTCTCTAAACGACGTTGGCTGTCAGCATCTAAATCATCTTTGAATTGAGTCAAATATTCAACTAGTGCAGTGCGGTAATTTAGTCTCGACTCACTTGTTCCCAAAGAATTAATTTGCAATTCAATGCCTGATAAACCAAGTTTTTGCCAAAAATTATGGCTTAAAGAAATGAGTTCTGCATCAATATCAGGCGTTGCCCAACCATAGGCTTCTACACCAATTTGATTGAATTGTCGGTAACGGCCTTTTTGCGGTCTCTCATGACGAAACATTGGTCCGGCATACCATAGACGTTGTTGTTGATTATAAAACAAGCCATGTTCAATACCGGCTCTGACACAACAAGCGGTTCCCTCAGGGCGTAAGGTTAAACTATCACCATTACGATCCTCAAAGGAATACATCTCTTTTGAGACAATGTCTGTCACCGCACCAATTGAACGAGAAAATAATTCGGTTTTTTCAACAATTGGAGTATTAATGCGCTGATAGGCATAATTATTTAAAATATCGGCGCATGTTGCTTCAATCTGCGCAATGATATTGGCATCACTTGCCAAGGTATCATTCATGCCACGAATTGCTTTGATAATCTTCATGGGTAAATTACTAAGAAATAAAAAGAACGGTTATATAGACCAGAAAGACTATTTATTCACTTAATGTGAATTTTGCATAACCATCTTGAATGTAAGGTTTAAGATCAATCAAACGGCCTTGATAACGCATAAAAACACCTGCCGCATTATCAATAAAAATATTCAATGGCAATTCAGCCTTCACTTGATGCTTTTCTCCACGAGGAAAGCTTTGATAAACAATTTTCTCTTTTTTAGGGTTTTGAATATCAACCCATGAAACTGAATTAAACTCTAGCTCTAGTAATGATTTTTTTGCTTCATCTACGACTCCATCAGTCGTAGTTTTCAAAGTATCATTAGCAGTACTTTCAGAGGAGCTCTCTGTATTTGAAGTAACTGCATCTGTTGCAGTACCCTGACTGCTAGAAGCGGGCTGTGCAGAGTTATTTTCAGAGTTATTTGCAGGGTTTTGAACAACATTAGGTGATGTATTATCGCCCTCTCCGTTGCTTATTAAACTGTTACCATTTTGTGTGAAAAACCAATAAGCCGCGAACGCTATCAAGGCTAAAATTATCACAGGAATTATTTTTTTTAATAATGGAAAACCTTGATTACTATTATTCATAGTAATACTTGAACCAATAGAGCTTGCGACTGACAATGATGGATCATCAGTCACCAATTGCTTTAATACATTAAAACTGTCCAGGCCTAATAAACGGCAGTATGAAACGATATAACCTCTAATATAAGCAATTTCTGGCAAGCCTTCGTAATTGTCACTTTCTAGTGCTTCAACTACATGACTTGATAAATTTAATTGGTTACACACATCGGCTATTTCAATATTTTGGGCTTTCCTGGCTGTTTTGAGAATCTGCCCAATTGATTGGCTAATCATTTGACTACTCTGACTAGTATTCTCTTCAATGTTATTGTCTGTTTCTTTATCATTCATTAGTTTTTGTATTGTTTTCTTATCTGTTTAGCTTCATTTGAACCAGGAAATTTTTTCAATAACTTTGTCCTATGAATCAAAGCTTCATTTTTAGCTCCAGCTAAAACTTCGATTCTATAGGCTAAATACAATGATGCAGCAGAATCGCCTTGAACTGCTGAATAACGTTGATAATATGCTCTTGCTGAGAGTGCTTTTTTACGAAAAAAATTGAGTTCTGCAAGTCGAAATAACGCTACTGAAAGGTTTGGGTTTTCTTGGTATGCAGATAAAAAATACTGTTCTGCTTTATCCGTATCTTTGTTAAAAACACATTCACCAGCACGTAAATTACTCAAAGCGCTCTGTTTAAATAAAGGGTTAGTGATAGCTAGCTCAAACATTTCTATGCCATCATTGACTTTATTTTGACTGCATAAATAATAGCCGTAATCATGTGCTGCTCGAGAATTTGTTGGATCACTATTTACAGCTATTTTAAAGTACTTATTTGCTTTTTTAGTTTCTCCAGTTTTCAGTTTCAATAATGCATACGTATAGTTAACGACTGAATTTTTGGGCATTTCTTTTAGCGATGTCTTAAGGATGTCTTCAGCTGTTTTATACTGTTTGAGATCCATATAGCTAACCGCACGCTTAGCAGAATTATCTGCACGTGAGTCCGCACTTGCCTTAGTATTACTCCCACCAACTACTTGTCTTTCAGTCACACACGCTGTAAGCGTTAAAAACAGTGCAACTAATATTAAAAATCGTGTTAATCCTAAACCTATTTTTTGCATAAACTTTATAACCGCTAATTAATTTTATTATTAAGAGTTTTATTTTTCATTGAGCGTCTTGTTCTATCTACAAAATCTCCTGCTAGTTGCCCACAGGCAGCATCAATGTCATCTCCACGTGTTTTTCTGACTGTAGTTATAATGCCAGCCATTTTCAATTTGTCACGAAAACGATTAATGCGATTATTTGATGAACGCTTATATGCTATCCCATCAAACGGGTTAAATGGGATTAAATTAAGTTTACACGGGAAGTTCTTAAGTAATTGAATCAATTGCTCTGCATGTTCATCAAGATCATTGATTTCTTCCAACATGACATATTCAAAGGTAACTTTAGCTCTTTGGCTATCAGAGACATATGCCTCGCAAGCGGCTAAAAGTGTCTCAATGTTGTACTTTTTATTCAACGGTACAAGTTCATTTCTCAACTCATCATTGGGTGCATGTAATGAAACAGCCAATGTCACAGGAGACTCTTCCTTAAGCTTACTCATTGCAGGAACCACACCAGCGGTAGAAACAGTAATGCGGCGTTTAGACAAGCCAAAGCAAAAGTCATCTTGCATAATATTCATTGCAGCAATGACATTATCAAAATTGAGCAAAGGTTCGCCCATGCCCATCATAACTACATTCGTTACAATACGATCTTCAGTTTGATACTGTTCCGCCAGTAAGTGTTTAGCAACCCAAAGCTGAGCAACTATTTCTGCAACACTAAGGTTGCGGTTATAACCTTGTTTGCCGGTAGCGCAAAATGAGCAATTTAGGGTGCATCCTACTTGTGATGAAATGCATAAGGTTCCACGAGTATCTTCTGGAATGAAAACCATTTCTATGGCATTACCCTTTTGTACATCAAGTAACCATTTTCTGGTTCCATCAACAGAGATTTGGTCAGAAACAATTTCTGGGACAGTAATTTCCGATATTGTTGCTAATTTGGCACGTAATGCTTTGCCAATATTAGTCATTTTATCAAAATCACGCACTCCCCATTGATGAATCCATTGCATCACTTGTTGAGCACGAAAGGGTTTCTCGTTCAGCGAGACGAAATAATCAATCATCGCTGAACGATCTAATCCCATTAAGTTAGTTAATGTTTGAGTTTCCTTATCCATTACAAATAATCATCATTTATTAAAGTGTCGAGAATACAAACCACTAACTATCAGTTCTTCGTAGACTAGCGAGTGCGTGGGCACACTTGGTCATCACCAAAGAAGAAAGCAATTTCCTGTGCAGCCGTTTCAGGCGCATCAGAACCGTGAACTGCATTTTCATCAATACTAGAAGCAAAATCAGCACGAATAGTACCCGCATCCGCTTCTGCTGGGTTAGTTGCTCCCATCACTTCACGATGCTTAGCAATTGCACCTTCACCTTCAAGCGCTTGAACAATGACTGGACCCGAAGTCATGAATGCGACTAAGTCATTGAAAAAAGGTCGCTCTTTATGAACACCATAAAACTCACCTGCTTGCTCAGTAGATAGATGCATCATACGAGCAGCAACGATTTGCAAACCAGCTTTTTCAAAGCGAGAGTAAATTTCGCCGATCACATTTTTTGCAACAGCATCAGGTTTGATAATAGATAAAGTACGTTCAACAGCCATGGATGTTCTCCAAATAGGATTTATAAAATTAGTTGATATTAAGATATTTCGTATAATTCTCGCGTGTAACACGCAAGGGCCCGTATTCTAACCTAAGGTGCTAAATGCTCAAAGCTTCTATGCTTTCTATTGCAGGGCAAATGATGATTTTCTAGTAATTTATACGATCTTAGCCTGCAACTGCCCATCTTCAAGGCTAAAATATCGAACCTTAATCCACTTTCCTAATAAAAGATCAGCGTTAATGTCCTCTTCAAGCTGAAGGTTAACCGTTAAATAATGCTCTGATCTAGCTTTTAAACTATTATTTACGCCACTTTCACTAGGTATAATCTTCTCAGGCAATACCCAAGCAGATTTATTCAGTTGAGATAAATGTAGTCTTTCTTGTAACTCAGCAGCAGTGTCACGAAGTTGTTGAGCACGGGCCTTCATGTCCTTCTGAGCAACCTGCTTCGTTTCAGGAATTCTTGCAGCAGGCGTTCCACTTCGATTGGAATAGGTGAAAATATGAGGAAAAGCGATATCTAAATCAATTAACGATTGTCGTGTTTCTTGAAAATGAGTTTCATCTTCAGTTGGAAAGCCTACCATCACATCTGCACTCATGACTAAGTCTGGCACTTGACTACGGAGCTTTAAAATAGTCTGGTAAACCTCTTCACGAGTATATCTACGCTTCATACGCTTAAGAATTAAGGTATTTCCACTTTGAAGTGAGAGATGAATATGCGGGCAGAAGCGAGGTTCCGCTTGCATTAATGATATTAATCGATCAGAAACATGAACTGGATCAATTGAGCTCAAACGGATACGAAAGTCTTTATTTCCAGGTACATCTATGGCTAATAACTCTTCGATTAGATCAACTAGATCATACTTACTAGCAGTTTCAGCAAAATCTTCACCGTAAGAACCTAAATCGACACCGCAAATAACAATCTCAGGATATCCATTCATTGCTAATTTTTCGACTTGGCGTTTAATTAATGTCGGCGCCAAAGAGCGACTAGGGCCTCGTGCACGATGAATAATGCAAAATGTGCATCCTTGATCACATCCTTGTTGAATTTGAATAAATGCGCGTGTTTGCGCTTCATAGCCTGCTAACAACTCATTTGGCAAGCTCACATGCTCGTCTAAGTCGCCAACTAATACTTTAGGCAGAGCCCCTTTTTCTAATTCTGGCAATAAGCCATATATATCTAGTTTTCTATCGTTGCCGACCACTAAATCAACGCCGGGTATATCCGCACAAGCATCACTGTCCATTTGCGCATAACACCCAGTGACAATAACCATCGCTTCGGGATTATTTCTTACGACTTTACGCACTTCTCGACGCGCTTGACGGTCGGCTTGCTGAGTAACTGTACAGGTGTTAACAATATATAAATCAGCTGACTCAGAGGAAGGTACTGTTATCCAATTATCGCTCTTAAAAGCTTCAGAAATTAATTCAGACTCATAGGCATTTACCTTACATCCCATCGTCGTAATTCCAACACGTTTTGTTGATTCATTCAAAACCTTTTCAATAGGCAATGCCTCTTCTGAAGCAGAATGCTTTTGAATATTCAATGACGTTAATGGAATTTCTATCTGAGGCATAAATATGCAGTCAACTTAACTAAGTGTTGATTTATGGTTTGGCGGGATTCTAGCAAATTATTGAAATGGATACCTAATTAGACTGAGCTTTATGTTATTTGCATTTACTTATAAATATACATCATAAACAAAAAAGGCGTTGCCTAAGCAACGCCTTTTCGATCTAAACAAATAAATTTAGAAGTTAATACGTAAACCACCAGAATATGCAGTACCGCTATCGTCAGCATTAATATGGCGGCCTTCTACAAACCAATCAAATCGTTTTGTAATAGCGCCACCAACGTTAACAAACGCTGAAGCTTCACGAAAGTCACTTTCGTCAACATTCCAAGCACCGACACCAGCGCCAGCAAAGAAATATTTAGTGATTTGTTTTTCAACACCAAAATCAATGTTTGCTGTTGTTTCTGGGTAAACACTACCTTCGTTCAAACCAGTACGGTTGATAATGCCAAGAGCTGGAACAAGTCTCCAACCATTACCAACTGGAATTTTTGCGCCTACCTTAACGCCAACAAAGCCTGATGAGTCTTGCATATCCATGTCCCAAAGAGCTTCATAACGTTTTAATGATTCAGTACCTACCATTAAACCAATAAAAGGAACAATGCCGGCTTTTTTGGCTTTTGGCGCAGCTGCTGCAGGAGCCGGAGCTGGGGCTGCAACAACAGGTTTTGGAGCCGGAGCTGGCAATGCTTCAACAGAAGCTAGTGAAAAGTTACAACATACTTTAGGAACTACAATTTGATATTTTGATCCATCAGCAGTAACAAACATTTCATAACCTGCGAAAGCTTCTTTACCCGCCCAGATACGATCACGTTGTGCTGTAGGAACGCCTTTTTTATTTGCTGCCATCCATTTAAATGTTGTTCCAGGATTGTATTGTTTTTCAACAAATTCTCCTTTTGCGATCGCGGCTAAAATTTTATCTTCATGGCCTTTAAGATTCGTCGTAGACAAAATAGTCGTTACTGCAGATGCGTTTGCAGCAGTCCAAGCTTGAAATTCAGAAGCAGATTTGACTCCACCAAGGCAGATTGCTTCGTTCGTTCCTAAACGACGAACTTCTGTATATTTTGCAAAAGCATCAGCTGAAGCAAGTAGAGATGATGCAACAATTAGTTGTGCAACAGTTTTTTTTAGGGTAAACATAAAAGTCCTCTGGTCGAATCCGATTCCAATTTTTAGTCATTATTCTATCTTGACATCAATTCATGTACTTTACTTATACTGCGCTTTTTACGCAGATAGCAAAAAAGACAAAACATAATCAATGCCACTGCCTCTATTCTACGAAAAAAAACAAGCATCCTCAATCATATAGGCACGCTTATTAGTTCATAAATGTATAAATCTTGTTAACTATTGAGTTAACACGGTTGTCATCTTAGCTTAAATAGCGAAGCTTTCACCACACCCACAATGTGCTTCAGCCTTCGGATTGATAAACTTAAATGTTTGATTTAAGCCCTCTTTTACATAATCAATCTGTGTTCCCTTGATCAAAGCTAAGCTTTTTTCATTAGTGACAATTTTGACACCATGGCTTTCAATAACCGTTTCTTGTTCATCAATATCTTTTGCCAATTCCATAACATAAGAATAACCAGAGCATCCTGACTCTTTTACAACAAAACGTAAACCAATAGCATCATCAGCATTTTTAACTTGCTGTGAAATACGTTTGGCTGCATTTTCTGTTAATGACAACGATTGGTTTTGACTGCTATTTATGCTTTTATTCATACTATGTCGCTCATTCATCGTGATATTTATTGATAAGGAATTCGCTAATTAATAGTTCATTTACTGCTTATATTACTTACTCTTTCAATACTAATGATGTTCTATTACTAATATAAGACTAATACTACTAGTTTCAAGCCTTACTATCATCGCTTTCTTTGACAGTATTATTGGTTTTTGTGACTTGCTGGCCTAATTCTATACAGTCAGTGTCAATATCAGGCATTTTAACGTCTTTAACATCAACGCCCGCATCGACTAGCTTAGCTAATAAAGTTTTATTAAATTGATCCATTTCTTGTACACGTTGGCACAATTGAGAGATTGCTTCAGCAACTGGATCCACGTTGTCTGAACTTTGACCATAAGCATCAAAACCTTCATCAACTTGTCCGGTTGCACGTTTATGTTCTGGTGATCCAACAGGATGTGCGGGAATACCAACCATTGTTGACCCTGCCTCTACCTCTTTTAAAACAACTGAATTAGAGCCAATGCGTGCACCTTCATGCACTGTGAATGGTCCAAGAACTTTTGCCCCAGCACCAACAACAACATCATTACCTAAAGTTGGATGACGCTTACCTTTATTCCAGCTAGTACCGCCTAATGTAACGCCTTGATAGAGTGTGCAATCATCACCAATTTCAGCCGTTTCACCAATAACAATACCCATACCATGATCAATAAAGAAACGTCGGCCAATTTTTGCGCCAGGGTGAATTTCAATTCCAGTAAACCAACGAACAATATGTGACATCATTCTTGCGATCCACTTTAAGCCTAAATTCCAGAGCCAATGATTCAAGCGATGCAATAAGACTGCATGAACGCCAGGATAAGCGGTTAAAACTTCAAACCAATTACGCGCCGCTGGATCACGATCAAAAACAACTGCTATATCTTTTTTTAATTGTTGAAACATAGTTTTATTAACTTTCTTCAGTTCTTATTCAGTAAGTAATAGAATAAATAACGTTATCAATGCTTAATTTTTTGTTGCGTTGCGCTCAAAATACCACGCAAAATTTGCAATTCTTCAAAGCTTACATTATTGCGATTATACAAACGAATGATCTTGCGCAGTAACTTTGTTGGAGGATTTGTTTTAATAAAATCTAATTCCAACAAGGTTTCTTCTAAATGTTGATAAAAACCCTGCATCTCACCGTGTGTCGCAAGGCGTTGACGTTTTTCAAGCTTGGTTTTATCTGCTTCCACCTCTTCTTGATTAAGCATATCAATATCAATTAATGCACAGTTTAATTCATAAGCAATAATTTGTACTGCCGATGCAAGGTTGAGCGAATTATATTCATCGTTTGCCGGAATTCTGATTTGCCATTGCGCATGATCCAGTTCGTGATTTTCTAAACCTGTACGTTCACGTCCAAATAAGACCGCTATATTAGGAAAATCATCACTCTGCAGTTGGTTATTTTTCATAGCTTTTTCAGGACTATTTTCAGAACCGCTTTTCAAAAAGCCTTGAATCTTAATCGCTGTTTCCTTCGGCGTTGCTACTGGCCAACTAATTTGCCGATCACGAACAGATGTGCCAATCACATGTTCACAATCAGAGATGGCTTCTTGCAAGGAGTTAACTACCATACATTTTTCTAAAACGTCATCAGCACCTGATGCACGTGCTGTTGCTTCTGGGTCGGGGAAACGACGAGGATTTACCAGCACTAATTGCGAAAACCCCATCGTTTTAATTGCTCTCGCGACGGCACCAATATTTCCTGGATGCGATGGCTCAACCAACACAAAACGAACATTTTGATGAAAAAAATTACTCATAGGTGCACTCATAGGTGAAAAAATTATCAATAATATTGGATAGTACTTCGAAACAATGGTTTATTTTAACGAAATACTATTCAGATGGCCGATTTTTGTTTTTTTTAGTCAACAGCCTGTTAAAATTCGAACCCTAATAAGTTCTTTTTTATTTTATTTTGAGGCTAATTCCTATGCACGCGATACTAAATATTGCGGTAAAAGCAGCACGTGATGCTGCAAACATTATCAATCGATATGCTCCTGATGTGGATCGTATCGAAATTAAAGACAAGAGTCCGACTCAGCGAGTCTCTGAAGTCGACCTGCTAGCAAATGAAGCCATTATTTCTGAAATTTCCAGAAATTTTCCAAATCATAATATTATTAGTGAAGAAGGTTCTCCTAAAAAGATCGACCCTGATGCTGAATATACATGGATTATTGATCCCTTAGATGGCACCAACAATTTTTTACATGGCAATCCATACTATTGCGTGTCTATAGCCATCCAACGTGAAGGCGAGACTCAATATGCAGTCGTTGTTGATCCTTCAAGACAAGACGTCTTCACTGCTACTCGTGGCGGTGGTGCTCAATTAAATGACTCACGTATTCGTGTATCTAATACTAAACGATTAAATGATGCCCTACTTTCTACGGGCATGCCTTTTCGTGATCCTGCTGAAATAAAACCGTGGCTTCGCAGTTATGCATCATTATTACCAAGAGCGAATAGTATTGTTCGCGGTGGTTCTTCTGCATTGGACTTAGCCTATGTCGCCGCAGGTCGATACGATGGCCTATGGCAATTCGGCTTGAAATCATGGGATATATCAGCTGGCGCTTTACTCATTCAAGAGGCCGGTGGTTTGATTAGCGATGTAGATGGCAAGCAGGGTTTTATCGAATCAGGGGAAGTTATTTGTGGCAACCCTAGTATTCACCCGAAAATTCAACAATTAGTTAGCGCTCACGTAAAATAGTGTTTTGATCAGAGATTTATTCATCATAAAAATTAACGGCTATTTCCCATTAATTCATTCCGATAAATTCATCTCGATAAATAACAATCTATTGAAATGACCCAAGAAAATATTGATAAGTCTAATACTGCTTCAAGCACCAAATCAGTGACTAAGTCTATGGCTAAGCCAGAGACAGCAAAGCTGACACCTATGATGCAGCAATATCTGCGTCTCAAGGCTGATTACCCTGAGACGATTATGTTTTATCGTATGGGCGATTTTTACGAAGTATTCTTTGGCGATGCCGAAAAAGCCTCTGAATTATTGGGAATCACATTAACAGCACGTGGTAAAAATGGAGATAACCCAGTGCCAATGGCTGGCGTACCTTTTCATAGCGCTGAACAATATGTTGCAAAACTCGTTAAGTCTGGCGAATCCGTGGCAATCTGTGAACAAATTGGCGACCCTGCGACCAGCAAAGGCCCAGTAGAGCGCAAAGTTGTTAGGGTCTTAACCCCAGGAACAGTCACCGATGAAAGCTTTCTTGATGACCAACAAGATAACGCCCTTGCCGCTATTTATTTTTCCAAAGCAAATAGCTCTTTACTTAAAAGTGCACAAAAGAAAAACTCAATTGAATGGGGATTGGCGCTTTTAGACTTATCGACTGGCCGCTTTCAAGGTCAAAGTTTAAATAACACTGCTGCATTAATTAATGAATTAGAACGCCTCCGGCCTGCAGAAATTTTACTCGATGAACGCATACTTGAAGATCTACCTGAAGAACCTCATGACAATGAAGTTCTAACTTTAAAGGCGCACTTTAGTACACAAGATACCCAGCGTAATGGTCATCAACAATCTGTACCACAATGGTATTTCAATGAAGATGTCGCTACAGAATCATTGAAAACACAGTTTGGCACTAGCGATTTAATGGCTTTTGGCCTAGATCAACAGCCTTCTGTCGTCAAAGCTGCTGGAGCTTTATTACAATATGCAAAAGACATGCATTATGAAAATATACCGCATGTAAAGCATTTCGCATTTATTCAAAATCAAGACTTACTATTAATAGACGCAGCCAGTCGCAAAAACTTAGAAATTGAATTCAACCTGTCTGGAGGGAAAGAGCACACCTTAGTCAGCTTAATGGACCGTTGCAAAAACCCTATGGGTAGTCGACTACTAAGACGTTGGCTGCATGGACCGATAAGACAAAAACAACAGTTACAGCAACGTTTAAATGCGGTTAGCGAGCTAAAGATCTCAACAGAGATGAGCGACATTCAACGTATTTTGCGACATTGTGGCGATGTAGAACGAATTTTAACTAGGATTGGCTTAGGCTCAGTCAGGCCTAATGATCTTGTTCGTTTGCGTTTGACTCTTCAATCATTGCCAGAACTGCATATATTTATGGCGCAGTTTCAAAGTAATTTATTACAGCAATTGACTCAACAGACACAGCCGCTAGAAACAATTCAAGACTTATTAGAAAGAAGTATTTTAGACGAACCTGCGGTGACTATTCGCGAAGGTGGTTTCATCAAACGAGGCTTTGATGCTGAATTTGATGAACTCAAACAAATGAGCGTCAATACTGCTGGGTTTTTGCTTGAACTAGAAGAACGTGAAAAAAATATCACTGGCATTCCGACCTTAAAAGTTAATTACAACCGTGTACATGGCTTCTATATAGAAGTCAGCAAAGGTCAATCACATAAAGTTCCAGATAGCTATACTCGCCGGCAAACACTCAAGAATGCTGAGCGATATATCACCAGCGAACTCAAAGAATATGAAGACAAAATTCTTAGCGCTAGAGAAAAATCATTAGCACGTGAAAAATGGTTATACCAACAAATCATTGAACAATTACAACCCGATATTTTAGTCTTACAGCAGCTTGCGCAAGCATTAGCCAGCATTGATGTTTTAACCAACTTTGCTGAACGAGCATTAACATTAAACCTGTGCGCACCCGAGCTAGTAGACGAGTCAATCATCGATATTCGTGGTGGTCGACATTTAGTCGTCGAACAAAACTTGGAAAAAACTTTTATCGCAAATGATCTGATACTTGATGATCAACGCAAAATGCTAGTGATCACTGGCCCAAATATGGGCGGTAAGAGCACCTATATGCGCCAAAATGCCTTGATTGCCCTACTTGCTCATACTGGGAGCTTTGTCCCTGCTGAAAGCGCTACATTGGGACCTATTGATCGGATTTTTACGCGTATTGGTGCTTCTGATGACTTAGCAGGTGGCCGATCAACATTTATGGTCGAAATGACCGAGATGGCACAAATTCTTCGTAACGCAACAAAAAACAGTTTGGTATTAGTTGATGAGATTGGCCGTGGCACCAGTACTTATGATGGTTTATCTCTTGCTTGGGCTTGTGCTCGTGATTTAGCTGAACAAATTCATTCATACAGTTTATTTGCCACTCACTATTTTGAAATCACGCAATTAGCACAAGAGCTGAACAATGTCGACAATGTTCATTTAAGCGCTACAGAACATCATAATGACATCGTCTTTTTATATGCTATACAACAAGGTGCCGCAAGCCAAAGCTATGGTATTCAAGTAGCGAAGTTAGCAGGATTACCTGATCATGTGCTTAATGAAGCTCGTGGAAAACTACAGTTACTAGAAATGCAAAATTCATTGTCACAACAAGAGAATGATTATTCAAACACATCAACTCAGCAATCGACTCAATCTTCATTAGCAACACAAACCGTTGATATGTTTGCAATGCCTCAATTTAATGAACAACAACAAGCTTTACTTGAAGAGTTAGAACAACTTAATGCGGATAGTTTAACGCCACGAGAAGCTCTTGACCTTGTTTATGCCTTAATTGAAAATACTAAAAAGGCGAAAAATGATAAAAAATGATAAAAAATATCTCATTACCTATGTTTTAGTTATAAGCAAATAAAAATATAGTTGTTTACCTGCATGCTTTGAGTGAATAGAATGCGCATTAATTAATAGTTTTATAGATAAATATCGTCATCACATATGACGTTACCCTGTTGATCAAACCTGAAAAGTGAAATATGACTTACGTTGTCACCGAAAATTGTATTAAATGTAAATACACAGATTGTGTAGAAGTTTGCCCTGTGGACTGCTTTCACGAAGGACCTAATTTCTTAGTAATTGATCCTGAAGAATGTATCGATTGCAGTCTATGTGAACCTGAGTGCCCTGCTGATGCGATTCGTGCTGACGATGATTTAGCTGATAATGAACAGCATTTTCTAGAGTTAAATGAAGAACTCTCACAAGTGTGGCCCGTTCTCACTGAAAAGCAACCTTCTCTTGAAGATGCTGATGAATGGGATGGCAAAGAAGGCAAACTTGAACTATTAGAAAAATAACGATTTAAACGTTATTCAATCAAATATAAAAAGGCCGCTTTTAGTAAGCGGCCTTTTTATACATATGAATTTATTGTTTATATTTTTTACCCACCCAGCCCTAAATCATTAATGATTCGTTCTGCTGAACGATAACCACCAACAATTTGTCCCGTGTCATAAACAATTTGTGGAGTTCCTCTAAATCCTAAGCTCAAACCAAGATTTAAAGTTTCTTCAACAGGAGCCCCACACGTTTTAATAATAACGGCTTTCCCTTCTTTGGCACTAGTCATTGCTTGTTGCGGGTTATCAGCGCACCAAACAGATATATGCTTTGGAATGTCACGACTAAACGCTGGGAATGCAATATATCTTACCGTTACTCCTGCATCGACTAATGTTGCAAGCTCAGTGTGCAATTTACGACAAAAATGGCAGTCAACATCTGTAAAAACATTAATCACTCGCTTTGGTTCTTTAGCCTCAAAGACAATCATTTTCGATTGATCAACACCTTCAACAATTTCTTTTACTTTGCCATTTTTAGCTTCACTTGCTAGCGATATTTTTCTATTTGCATCATAGAGTTCACCCAAGAGAATATGCCCATCTTGAAACCTGACATGATTTAAAGTAGCTCCTGTCCAAAATTGATAAACTCCAGCAATGGGTGATTCTTTTATATCAACATTGCCTAGCCTTGGAAATAATTCAGTCAACTTTTGTTTAATTTCTTCTTTTTGGTTGATTTGTGCACTTGTCTCTTGAGTGGTGACTTGTTTTAGTTGTGCATAACTAATATGCGCGCTAAAAATAAGTAAAAAGAAAGAAACAATAATTAGCGGGTTTTTCATTCTATATTCCTAGTGTAACTCTAATATAATTCTAGTTATAAATACTTCTATTAATGTGTTTCGATTAAAAATATATTCCTATGGTAAACCCTAATCAACCGTAAAACCACATTACTCGCGTTAACTTACGTAACTAAAAAATGTCATGACTAATTAAACTAAACCTCTAGCAGGTTTAGATCGCTACAAGCTCAAAATACTTTCAATTTGAATATCAAAATTTTTATGTATAATATGTAATAAAGTTAATGTATGATTGTCGTTTCTTAAATAGTGCTTATAAGTTGATGTTTTTTAAAAATTTACTAAAAAATACTGCCGTCATAACTACTTCATTACTAAGTCTTTGCTTGGTAAGCTTTTCTTATGGAGCAACGGTTTATACTTATAAAGACGCAAATGGTCAGGTATTAATTACCAACAAAAAACCGACGAAAAGTAAAAAGTACACTTTAGTAAAACGTTTTTCATTTGTACCCTATCGTGATCGTAAATCGGGTTCTAGTAGCCCCTATTTTAATACCGCTATAAAATCTAAATATGACCCTTTGATTATTAACCTATCAAATAAACACAGTATTGACCCCGCTTTAGTCAAAGCTGTTATTCATATTGAATCAGCATTTCGTCGAGATGCTGTTTCACGAGCCGGAGCAATGGGTTTAATGCAGCTAATGCCAG